>CAYZUL010000027.1:29161-31250 GCA_964481895.1 uncultured Nitrospirota bacterium
TCATACTCTTCCTTGCCCTTGCCATCTTCCTCCCGTGGTGGAACCTGATCAATGTATTCAAGGGAGGAGGGGGGTAGAAAGCTGTTTCGGAAATGCCTCAGTTTTCAGGCAGGCATTTAAGGTGCGTAAGAATAGTATCTTTAAATCTCTCAAAATCCTTTAGATGTTTTTTTAAGATTACTACCACAATCTCACTGTCTACCTTTTCATACCAATTCCGTATCTCCTGAAAAAATACATATCTTCCTTTATCTTGAAATCAAAAAATTGTCGTAACATGACTGACTCGTATAAATGGCGCTGAAAAGGATCTTTGTCTACAAGAATTTGTTTTTTCTGTAGGATTCTTCCGGAAAGACTTATGGTCGCGGTATTAAGGATCACAAGATCTATTTCGCCTGTGCCAAAAACACCTGCAAGTATATCAAAAAGTTTGAGCCTAATTTCAGCAAGATTCTGGGTGTCTCTCAGAAAAACAGCTATATCTATATCAGAAAGAGGTTTTACTTTACCTTCCGCCAATCCACCAAAGATATATGCAAAAATAACATTATCTTCCTTAAGAAGGGCCTTTTTGCATCCTGGAATTCTCGAGTGTATATCTTGTGATAGTTTTTCAAACTTGATCATGAGTCATTATTGCTTAAAATATCAGAAGGTGTCAAATGATCGATCACAATTCAAATGGATTTGCAGAAAAAAGCGGCTGGGTAGGTGAGGATGATGGTCTATTAGTGTTAGACAGAAATGGCAATGGGACAATAGACAACGGCAAGGAACTCTTTGGAGATCAGACGTTCCTAAACAATGGAAGCCGTGCTGTCAACGGGTTTCAGGCATCTATTTTACAATCACAAGTTGCATTGTTTTATCCACAAATAGCTTGACATCATTTATATTTTATGCTAATTAGGCTTAAACATATCTGGAATTGACTAAATAAATATGGTATATGATAAATGCTTTAATTGAGATTACTTTATCGCTATAAGGAGGGCGAGATGACAAGAAATGTCTTTTCAGGCCTTCCAGGCCGCTGGGATTACGGTGCAAGCAACTGATTTAGACTTATTACGTGATATTGTTGCCCTCAACAACGGCAACACCATGCAAGCCAGAACCCTGATTGGGGACGGCAGTGGCTTTAGCTTTTCCCTTACCGGTACAGGCGAGGTCCAGGGTAGACAGCTCTTTGACCATATAATCACCAGATATGAAGATGAGGTAAGAACAAGGGTCGGCAATACCCTCTATCAAGAACTTGCCGGCTCTCAGGAGATGGTAACTTTGGTATCCCTGGCGTACAACAGTCCGAGCCTAATCGGGCCGAACCTTGTCAGGGCGCTGCAAAACCATGACCGTGCAGAGGCCTGGTATGAAATCAGCTACCACACAAACAGCGGCAGCAGCGCATCTCAAGGTATAGCCAACCGCCGTTATCAGGAAGCCGCATTGTTCGGCATGTGGGATTCTGGCAATCCGACAACCACAGAACTTCAAAACTTTGAAACCTTCCTCAACTCAAGCGATCCCTACAAAACAACGGAATCAACCCTTCAATACATGCGGGACTACGAAGCCACATACCCGCCCTCAAATGCCGGCATCGCTACCATAGACAACTATATCAATGGCACTGCCGTAGTAAAAGCCTACTTCGTAACCACCTACGCACCACAAGGCGCGACCATAGACGGCAATGTAATCCTCGGCACCGAATTAGACAACACGATCATCGCTTCCGGCACAGCCCTCACAACATCCGATATCAAATCCGGTTCTTTGGCGCTCAACACCGACAAAAACGACCTCATCCTTGCAGGCACAGGGAATGACACCATCTACGGTGGAGGAGGAGCAGATGTTATCTACGGCGAAGCCGGAACCGACTTCATCTACGGCGGAGCAGGCAATGACACCATAAATGGCGAAGCCGGAGTTGACACCTACATCATCAACACCGGCGACGGACAAGACACCATCACAGATTCCGACAGCATCGGCACAATCATCTACGACGGTAAAGCCATTCTCTCCGGCCTCCATAAAAACAGCGACCCGGCAGACACATGGCAGGGCACAAACGGAG
>CAYZUL010000028.1:0-30878 GCA_964481895.1 uncultured Nitrospirota bacterium
TACAATTTCTAATGAGCGCAGTATGCTTAAAGAGGGGAAAGAGGCATATTCAAACGATACTGAACAAAGATTTTGCTGTGAACTCCCGTCTCATAAATGTTTTTTATGCGGCCAGCCACAGAAAACGCAGTGAATCCTTTTTGTCTGAGACCGTTACGGGAGCAACTGTTTGAAAAACGATTTAAAAAATTGCATTAAGGGGAATCCTTTCATAACTACTCCTTAAAGGAGGAATAAGATGAAAAAAATATCAATTATTTTTGCACCGATAATAGTAGTTGTCTTTTTGGCAGCTCAGGTGATAGGTCTGGCTCAGGGGTCAAAAAATATCCCGAAAGATACCCTAGAGGCCGTAGGGCCTCAATTGGCAAACATCTTTACGTTTGAACCTTTCAGTCCCTCAATGCCGGATCACCTCTTTATACAGACTGATTCTACCAAGATCATTTTTCTGCACTTTGCAAAGCCGGTAACTGAGAAGGGAAATAAGATGATATTTGTCGGAGAGGGGATAAAGGGAAGATTCTGCGTTGAAAACCAACCAGATAAGGGAGAGACAGGCTATGTCCACTTTCATGCCTCATCTGTTACTAAAGGCCATGAGCATGGTCATGGCGGTGATAAGGGGCAGGAAGGATACTGGCTCCGGCATATAGCAGTTGATGAGATCGATATAATGGGGATGCATTTCAAACCTGGGGTGGCTTACGATTTTATGCCGACCCAGGCGCCGAAGTGTAAATGAGGATATGAAGGGGCAGGTCTTTTTTCTAGATATGCGGTCTGCCCCTTCTATCAGGCTTTAAGAGATTTTTGAAGGAATTTATGCGATATTACATCTTAATTGTGTAAATTAGCATATCCTGACAGTATGATTACACTTGAGCTATTCATCTCTTCCCATTGCATCTCTGCCCCATCAGCTATTGCAGTTGTAAAGGAGGCGGTAAAAATGGTGCCTGACGGATTTGATTTTCGAACCTGGAAAATTACCGGACGGAGGGACTAAGCCAGGCGGAACCCAAAGGTGTCTTAACGTTAAATCATTTTCCTAAATCAGCGTCTTAAATTCCTCAACGGTTAATCCAGCTTGGCGAATAATGCTTCTTAAAGTCCCTTTAGCAATTTCCTTATGATCCGGCACAGTTAGCCTCCGATAGGGAGGATTCTCATTTCTAAGGATAATATGACTTCCTGTTTGGTGATCTATGGAATAGCCTATCTTCTTTAAAATCTTGCAGAGATCCCTGCCTGAAACTACAGGTAGTTTACTCACACTGTAACCTCAACTATCTCCTCATTGATAGACGGAGGTATAGGCTCATTGTGACTCTTTAAGCTTTCTATATATCCCTTAATGGCATCTTGAATATTCTCTAATGCTTCGTTCCTGGTTTTTCCCTGGGAGATACATCCCGGCAGAGAAGGGCATTCTGCAACAAACATCCCATCCTCGTCCTGTTCAATCAGAATTCTATACCGCATATTTATCACCCCCATTGTCTTTTGTCATTAACTATTCGTTTTAAAAAGTATATCAAAGAGCAAGTAAAAAGTCATATTCGTAAGAAACAACCAAGCGAAACCATGGGTCGTTGTTGAGCGCAACAGGCCTGCCCCAGCTCCGGTTTGGACTCCGTGCACGATGAAGATCAGCTTGTACTCTTTACGCATTTCTTCGTGTCGTCAAGTGCGGCTGAAACGTTTTGTTAGCTCGACTACTCTTCCCCAAAATAGTCTGAGTCAATTCTTTTAAGTTCATAGTTTGCAGCAGTTGTTGTTCCTAAATTGAAATCAATCATGAGATTCGCAAGGTTGCGCCCATCGATGAGTATGACCTTTGGGTCAATCGAGCCAACATATTCAAACGCATCATCTGAAAAGCGACCGGTGGTTATGAATACACCTTTTTTCGCGCGCTTACCGTGCAGGGCGCCGACAAACCTTTGGATGTCGGGTCGACCGACTGTTCCTTCCCATCGCTTAGCCTGGAGATAAATAATATCAAGACCTAGACGATCTTCCTTGATAATTCCATCGATGCCTTCGTCTCCAGTCTGTCCAATAGCTTTTCCTGCATCTGCTCTTGAACCGCCGTAACCCATTGCAATCATCAGGTCGACAACAAGTGATTCGAAGAACTTTGGCGAATTGGTTTTCACACGGTTGAGCAACTCGGCGGCCAATTCATTTCTAATACTCTGGTGGGCTTGTTGTAGGAGTTCCTCAGGTGTTTCTGGTGAAGTGGGCAGAATGTCTGGAGATGGCGAAGCGTCGCTTTCACGATTTGCTGAGTGAAACTCAACAAATTCCGAATACTGATCAAGTATCCGAATATCGATGCGTGAATGTCCTTTCGATAACAATTCCCGACCTCTATCGGTAATTCTGAAATACCCGCGGCGGGTTGATTCAAGAACTTTTGCCTGGATGAAATAACTTTTCGCCCACGCTACTCGATTATCAAACTTCGTTTGAGTGCCGCTCGGTAAGACTTCATTTAAATCTTGCTCGGATAGGTTCATGTTTTTTGCGATTTTCTCGCGAGCTTCCCTGACCGAGTGCTCCAACCCGTCAGAGGCGAGTTCGAGAAGCGGTTTAAAAAACGACTGAAAATCTGGCACTGCCATAATTCACCTCTGTAGTCGGGCTAACATTGTCTTTCATGTTTATTCAGCATTATGATGGATTATAGAAATTAAAGGTGAGGTAGTCAAGAAAATGAACTATAAAACCGTTGGGAATGAAGGGGAGATGGAATATTATGACTGATTTTGATTTAAGATTTGAAGAACTATTATATTGATAAAAATATTGTATTGCATATTATAGTAAACGTCTTAAAGAAGTTGACATTGAATACCTGTCATTCCGAACGAAGTGAGGAATCTTAAGATTTCTCAGTCGCTTCGCTCCTTCGAAATGACAACTTTCTTTTGTTGTTAACTATAGTCATGTTAGTAAAGTGGAAGGTTGTACGGATACCCTTGAAGGTTTTCAGCGCCTGCACCGGGACAGGGCAGTTTGCCCTATTTTGTATCCCGGAATACATCTTAATTGTGTAAATTAGCATATCCTGAAAGTATGATTATAGATGGGGAGATATTTGCAGTAGGTGAACCTGAGCTGGAGCAGTTAATCCTGTTTTTAAGGCAGAAGGTGGAACAAAAAAATAGTATTGTAGGGACATAAGAAGATTTGTAGTATAATAATTTACTCTGAAATAGAGTTAGTCACGGCAATAAGGTCAGTTCAGAGGAGGAAACATGGAGGATATCTTTCAGGGAAAAGAGGCATTTGGACATCCGGGTATCCCTCCCCGATGGACGCACAGCTCGAAGGAGGGGGTTGGAACGGCTTACCACACGGCCAGTCGTATCTGGTTTACCCTTTCCCATGGAATCCTTAATGAAGTCTATTTCCCTACTGTTGATTCTGCACAGATTCGGGACTTAGAGTATCTGATCACCGATGGAGAGACCTTCTTTCACGAAGAAAAAAGGGATCTGACAACTGAATTAGGATATATAGATAAACATTCCCTGGGCTATCGCATTATTAAAAGCGATCCCAAGGGACGCTACCGTATTGTAAAAGAGATTATATCTGATCCGTATCTTCCCTGTGTCCTGATCCAGACCCAATTAGAAGGGGATGAGACCTTTTTAAAGAGGCTACATCTCTATGTCCTTCTGGCGCCGCATCTGGACGGGAGGGGGTGGGGCAACAGTGCGGCAAAGGTAAATGTGTCGGGCCGGGATCTGCTGGTTGCCTTCAGGAATCGATTCCATCTGGCCCTGGGTGCGACAGTGCCTTTTATCCGTACCTCCTGTGGATATGTAGGGCCAAGCGATGGGTGGACAGATCTCCGCGAAAATTTCCAGATGGACTGGCAATTTGACTTTGCAAAAGACGGCAACGTAGCGATGATCGGGGAGCTGGATATCTCGAAGTCCAGGACATTCAAGCTGGGGCTCGGCTTTGGATTTGCCCGCCATGGTGCTACAACGGCCCTGCTGCAAAGTCTTGGTATCCCATACGAAGAGTCGAGAAGGCGTTTTCAGGATCAGTGGCAGAGGATCTGCTGCGATATCCTGCCGCTTGAAAAGGCATCAACGGATGATGGACGCCTCTACCATATAAGCCATAGCCTTCTTTTGGCCCACGAAGACAAAAACTATCCCGGTGCAATCATTGCATCAATGAGTATCCCGTGGGGGGAGGTACAGGGAGATGAAGAGGGGTTGGGGGGTTATCACCTGGTCTGGACACGTGATCTGTGCAACAGTGCAACAGGTTTTCTCGCGGCAGGCAACAGGGTGACACCTTTGAGGTCGCTTATCTATCTGGCCGCCTCACAGAGGCCTGATGGAGGTTTTTATCAAAACTTCTGGATAAACGGAGATCCATATTGGAATGGGATCCAGCTTGATGAGGTTGCATTTCCGGTCATCCTGGCCTGGCGTCTTAAGGAATTGAATGCCCTCAAGGATTTTGATCCCTATCCGATGGTGCTCAAGGCAGCACACTATATGATCCGGCAGGGTCCGGCAACTCCACAGGAACGCTGGGAGGAAAATAGCGGATACTCCCCCTCTACCCTCGCATCCAACATTGCCGCGTTGATCTGTGCGGCAGGATTTGCCAGGGATCGCAAAGATTCGACGACGGCCCAATATCTGGAAGAATACGCCGATTTTCTTGAATCCCATATCGAGGCTTGGACAGTAACGACCCAAGGGACTCTGATCCCTGAGATAACCCGCCACTTTATCCGGATCCATCCGGTAGATTGTCATGAGCCCGATCCAATTGAGGACCCCAATATTGGCACGCTTATTCTTCATAATCAGCCTCCAGGAGGACGGTTCGAGTTTCCAGCCAAAGAGATCGTGGATGCGGGCTTTCTGGAAATTGTTCGCTTTGGGATCCGCAAGGCAGGAGATCCCTTAATTGAAGACTCACTAAAAGTCATTGATGCCATGCTCAAGGTGGAGACCCCTTTTGGACCCTGCTGGCGGCGGTACAACCATGACGGCTATGGCCAGCGGCCTGATGGTGGCCCGTATAAAGGCTGGGGTCAGGGACGGGCCTGGCCCCTTCTTACCGGTGAGCGGGCCCACTTCGAACTTGCGGCAGGCCGGGATATAAAACGCTATATCAGTGCGATAGAGGCGTTTGCATCTAAAGGCGGGATGCTGCCGGAGCAGGTCTGGGATGCGCCTGATCAGTCCGGTTCACGGATGCATCCTGGCCGTCCGACCGGATCGGCGATGCCGCTGATGTGGGCCCATGCCGAATATATCAAGCTCCTCCGTTCGGCACATGACGGGTTGGTATTTGATCGGATCCCTATTGTGGCTGAGCGTTACCTCAAAGGGAAAGGCCGTAAAGATCTCGAGGTGTGGAAATTTAATCGCCGGGTACGCACTGTGGCGGCAGGAAAGATATTGCGTATTCAGGCCCCTGCCTCTTTTCGGCTGCACTGGACGACCAATGAATGGAAGAAGGTGAATGATACCGATGCCGCCTCAACGGCGGTAGGCATACACTTTGTGGATATTAAAGTTTCAAAGAAACAGAAGGCCCCGGTCCGTTTTACGTTTTATTGGCCTCATGAAGATCGATGGGAAGGTAAGGATTTTGATGTCCTTGTTCGCGAGGCAATAACGTGAAAATACCTTTTTGAGAGATGCGAGGCGGCCCCAGCCCATGAAACGGCACACAAAGATCATCTGCACCCTTGGGCCGGAGACTCGCCGTCCCGAGGTTGTGCAGGGGATGATTGAGGCAGGAATGGATTATGCCCGGCTGAATTTTTCTCATGGCGAAGCAGGCGAACATAGAGAATCGGCTTATATGGTCCGGGAAGTGGCACGACTGGTCGGACAAGAGGTCAGGATTATGCAGGATCTTGAGGGATCGAAGATACGAATCGGTGTTCTGATGCTCCCCCTCTATCTTCGCTTGGGCGGCACGGTAGCACTGACATACACCCCGACTAAGCCTGGGGACATCCCGGTGACGAACCCACAGATCTTGAAGTCGATTAAGGTGAGAGACCGGATCTTCCTGGATGATGGCGCTGTGGAACTAGAGGCGGTGGAGGCGAACGTGGGAGAGATCCGGTGCGTGGTCAAAATCGGCGGGCGGGTGGACAGTCGCAGCGGTATGCAGGTACCGAATCGTGATCTTGTACTTCCGGCAGTTTCGGAGAAAGATCTTGCAGACATTAAAGTGGGACAGGAAATCTATGTTGATGTCGTGGCTCAGTCCATGGTTCGTAACCGCAAAGACATTGAACAGCTAAAGGGAGTCCTGGGGAATTCCATTCCGATCATCGCGAAGATCGAAAATGCCAAGGCCCTCCGTGACCTGGAAGGGATTGCAGATAGGGTTTGGGGATTAATGGCGGCGCGTGGTGATCTGGGAGTAAGCATCCCGCGGGCACGGGTCCCACTCTGGCAAAAGGAAATCCTGACCCTCTGTCGCAGTCGCAGTCGCTTTGGGATCGTTGCCACCGAGATGCTCCTCTCCATGGTAAAGAATGATCGGCCTACGCGCGCTGAGGTCTCCGATGTAGCGACCGCGGTTCTGGATGGCGCCGATGCCGTGATGCTCTCGGAAGAAACCGCGATTGGCACCCATCCGGTGGAAGTGGTCCGTGAGATGCGTGAGATCATCGAGACGGTGGAGGCCTCAAGGTGGTATCAGCCTCCCGGTGCAAACCCCGGCTGAGTTAGAAAGAGGCGGCCAGGGGAGAAAAGGTGCAAGTGAGGTTTTCGGGCATTGCTAAAGTAATGAGGCAGAATGAAGGTCATTGCCGATATTGGTCAGCCCTGTGAAAGGCGGTGGTATCATGGAAACGAATATAATTAAAGAACTGAAAAAATATGGGCAGAGTCTCTGGCTTGACAATATCCGCAGGGCCCTGATCACGTCGGGAGAGTTAAAAAGGCTTATTAATGAAGGCCTGATGGGCGTAACGTCCAACCCCACGATCTTTGAAAAGGCCATTGCAGGGAGCAGAGACTATGATAAACAGATGCTTCAACTAATTTCAGAAGGAAAAGGGGTTACAGAGATCTTAAATGCCCTGACGATCAAAGATATTCAGATGGCGGCGGATCTATTTTTGCCCGTTTTTGAAGAGACAGATGGCCGGGACGGGTTTGTCTCTATAGAGGTCAATCCCACTCTTGCCTGCAAAACGAATGAGACGATAAGGGCGGTAAAAGAGATCCACCAACGGGTCAAGCGGAACAATGTCATGATTAAGGTGCCGGCCACACCTGAAGGGGTTCGGGCAATTGAAGAATTGACCGCGGAGGGATTCTCGATCAATGTGACCCTTATCTTTTCTGCCGAGCGCTACGAGGAGGCGGCAAAGGCCTATATTGCCGGTCTCAAAAGACGGATAAAAAAAGGTCTGCCTTTAGGCCTGGTACGGTCAGTGGCAAGCGTCTTTGTCAGCCGTATTGACACGGTAGTGGATAAGCTCCTTGAAGGGCGTATTCATGCCTCCAAAGATGCAGAAAAAGAGGAGGCGCTCAAATCCCTCCTTGGGAAGGTCGCGCTTTCAAATGCCAAACTAATCTATCAAAGATTTAAGGCACTCTTCGAAGATAAGGAGTTTCTTGAGCTACAAAAACATGGAGCCCATCCACAGAGGCCTCTTTGGGCCAGCACAGGGACAAAGAACCCAATTTACCCGGATCTTCTCTATGTCGAGGAGTTGGTCGGGCCCGATACGGTGAATACTGTTCCACCCGCTACGCTGACGGCCTTCCGAGATCATGGAAGGGTGAGGTCTAGCCTGGAAGAAGACCTTGAAGGTGCCCGAAAGACCATTGAGAAGATAGGGGAGCTTGTAGACCTAAAACGAGTCATGCATGAGATCCAGGAACAAGGTGTCCATGCCTTTGCGGAATCATTCACGAAATTGACTGCTTGTATAAGTGCAAAACGGGGGGTCATCCTTTCCGGGAATGAGGAGAGATTCTCGGCCTCCCTGGGCCGTTATGAGGGGCCGGTCAATGGGGTGCTCCATTCCTTGGATCAAAACCATTTTTCTGAGAGGCTCTGGGCCAGGGATGCCACCCTCTGGAAGACTGATCCGGAGATCCAAAAGAAGATCAAAAACCGACTCGGCTGGTTAACAGTGACCGGGGCCATGATTGATCAGGCCGGCGAAATAATGGAGTTCGCCCGATTAGTCAGGGAGGCCGGCTTTACCCATGTTGTGCTTTTGGGTATGGGTGGGAGCAGCCTATGCCCGGAGGTCTTCAGGATGAGCTTTGGCGTGGCCAAATGCTATCCCGATTTAATAGTGCTTGATACCACTGACCCGGCCACGATCCTCAATGTAGAGAAGAGCATTGATCTTACTAAGACCCTTTTTATTGTCGCAAGCAAGTCTGGTACAACCGTTGAGGTGGAGTCCCTCTATGGCTATTTTTATGAGAAATTAAAGGCCATCAAACAGGATTTAATTGGAGATCACTTCATAGCTATTACAGACCCCGGGACCCCCCTTGAGGGTCTGGCCAGGACGGATAATTTCCGGAGGATATTTTTAAACCCGCAGGACATCGGAGGCAGATATTCTGCCCTGTCCTACTTTGGACTCGTTCCTGCGGCCTTAATTGGAATTGATCTTAATGCCTTTTTAGGCCGGGCAGAAGAGATGGTACATGCCTCTGCCTCCTGTATTCCGGCTGAGGAGAATCCAGGGATCAGGCTTGGGGCAATTTTGGGAGAATTAGGTATGGAGGGGCGGGATAAAGTGACCATTATCTGTTCTTCTAATATCGGCAATTTCGGGTACTGGCTGGAACAGCTAATTGCAGAGAGCACAGGGAAGGAGGGGAAGGGCCTTGTCCCGGTTGAAGGGGAAAAAATAGGTGAACCATGGGTCTATGGTGATGACCGCCTGTTTATCTATCTTAAGGCCGACTCATCTCCTGATAAGGCATTAGACCGGAAGGTCATGGAATTACAAACGGCCGGACATCCTGTTGTAACAATCCGTCTTAGGGATACCTTTGATCTGGCAAAAGAATTTTTCAGATGGGAGATAGCAACGTCGGTAGCAGGGGCGATCCTGGGCATCAATCCCTTTGATGAACCGAATGTGTCTGAAAGCAAGGAGAATACGAGGAAGATCCTGGAGAAATTCCAGGCGACCGGACAGATGACGTTACAAAGAGAGATCCTGGAGGAAGAGGGCATCCGTCTTTATGGTGATGCCAAGGCCGCGCTGGATGGGTCCATCAAGAAGACCTTCGATGCCTTCTTAATCCAGACCAGACCAGGCGATTACCTCTCCCTGATGGCATATCTGGAGCCATCCCCTGCACATGAGGCCCTGTTGCAAAAAATGCGGCATTGGATCCGGGATCGTTACTCTATTGCAACTACACTGGGTTATGGGCCACGGTTCCTCCATTCAACCGGACAGCTTCACAAGGGTGGGGCAGGGAATGGGCTTTTCCTCCAGATCACGGCCGATGACAAAGAGGATATCCAGATACCGGGTGAGACATATACATTTGGCATCCTAAAGTCAGCCCAGGCCCTGGGTGACTTTTATTCATTGACCAGCCGGGGATTGCGGGTCATCCAGATCCGCCTGGGAAGACATATTGAACAGGATCTTAAGGATTTGATCCAATTGATCGGGATTAGCTAAAAGAATAGGGGGAGGGTTATGGAACTCGGATTCATAGGGCTTGGGAAGATGGGCAGAAATATGGTGCAGCGGCTCTGTCAGGGGAATCATCGCATTACGGCATACGATCGGAGCCCGGAGGCGATAAAACAGGCCGAGAAGGTCGGGGCCATCGGCGCAACATCTGTTGAGGATCTGGTAAAACACCTGGCCTCTCCCAGGGTGATCTGGGTTATGGTCCCTTCAGGTCAGCCTACCGAGGATTCGATCTCATCCTTAATGCCATTACTCCAAGCCGGTGATACGGTGATTGATGGCGGCAATTCCAACTACCAGGACTCCATCCGTCATGCTGCCACGCTCAGGGAGAGGGGGATCCATTTCCTGGATGCAGGCACGAGCGGCGGGATCTGGGGGCTTACAGAGGGCTACAGCCTCATGATCGGGGGAGAGGCGGTAGTTGTCCAGCGTCTGCGCCAGATCTTTGAGACACTAGCGCCTGCATTGGAAAAAGGCTGGGGACATGTGGGGCCCAACGGGGCGGGACATTTCGTGAAGATGGTGCACAACGGGATTGAATACGGCCTGATGCAGGCTTATGCAGAGGGGTTCGCCATCATGAAGGCAAAAAAGGAATTCGAATTGGACCTCCATGCGATTGCCGGGATCTGGCAGTCCGGAAGCGTTGTACGCTCCTGGCTGCTTGATCTCACAAAGGCAATACTGTCGCAGGATCAGGACTTAAAGCGGATGAAGGCCTGGGTTGCGGACTCAGGGGAAGGAAGGTGGACTGTTCAGGAGGCGATTGACCTTAATGTCTCAGCCCCGGTCATAACAGAATCGCTCCTCCGTCGTCTGCGTTCACGGGAGGAGGATCCATTTACAGATAAATTATTGGCTGCCATGCGACAGGCCTTTGGCGGCCATGCCATTAAGGGGGAGTGATATTATGTCCGGGGCGACTGTCTCTGTTTTATTGGAGGAAAAAGCGGGTTGTGCGGAATCTGTGCCGGAGCCATTCAGCATTGTGATCTTCGGGGCCTCAGGGGATTTGACGAAAAGAAAGCTTATCCCGGCCCTGTTTCGATTGTGGAAAGGCGGCCTGTTTCCTGATAACTGGTATCTGGTAGGGCTTGCGCGAAGTCCGATGGATGATGAAGGATTTCGCAAGGTGGTGAGTGAATCCATGGGATCTTTGCCAGCCGCTGATCAGGAAGGGTTTCTAAAGAGGCTTCATTATCTTGCAGGGGATTCGCAGGATCTGCGATATTATTTAAAAGTCAAAAAAAGACTGCTCGAGCTAGATAAAGAGCATGGTACGCAGGGAAACCGTCTTTTTTATCTGGCTACCCCGCCGGATCTTTATGAGGGTATTATCCGGCAATTAGGTGCGGCCGGCCTGAGCAGGTCAATCGGCGTATCCGGCTGCACCCGTATTATTATTGAAAAACCCTTTGGTAGAGATCTTGCCTCGGCCCAGGTCCTGAATCGGCATATTAATGAGGTATTCGCAGAGGAACAGATCTTTAGAATAGATCATTATCTGGGTAAGGAGACGATCCAGAATATCCTCTTTTTTCGTTTTGCCAATGCCATCTTTGAGCCGATCTGGAACAGGCGATACATTGACCATGTCCAGATCACAGTGGCGGAAAGTATCGGGATCGAACATCGGGCGGGATACTACGAACAGGCCGGGGCCCTCCGGGATATGTTTCAAAACCATCTTTTGCAGCTTCTTTGCCTTGTTGCAATGGAGCCCCCTGCCACATTTGAGGCGGATGCAGTCAGAGACGAAAAGGTAAAGGTCTTAAAGGCTGTCCGTCCCGTTCCAATTGAAAAGATCGATCTGTTTGCTATCCGTGGGCAGTATGGGCCTGGCGTTATAGATGGTCAGGAAGTGGCCGAATATCGGGGTGAACCAGGGGTTATGCCAGATTCAAAGACAGAGACCTTTGCCGCCCTGAAACTCTATATAGATAACTGGCGCTGGCAGGGGGTGCCATTCTATCTTAGATCCGGCAAGCGTATGGCTAAACGATCTGCGGAGATCTCTATCGAGTTCAAGAGGATACCTCACCTGCTTTTTAAACCGCTTATGTCGGAGGCGATTGCGCCAAATACGCTCTCCTTCAGAATTCAGCCGCAAGAAGGGATAAGTCTTACATTTCAAGCCAAAAACCCAGGCCCAAAACTCTGTACGGATAGAGTCACGATGGATTTCAACTACAGAGACAATTTTAAAGGTGCCTCCCCCGAGGCTTATGAGCGGTTGTTACTCGAATGTCTTTTCGGGGATCAGATGCTCTTTGCCAGAAGGGACTGGGTCGAACTATCATGGTCCCTGATCACACCGATTCTGGAATACTGGAGCGCTGCGCCGGAGCCGGTCTTTCCGAATTATACATCCGGAGGCCCTGGGCCAAAAGAGGCCCTAGATCTGATCGAGCGGGATGGGCGGTACTGGAGGGCAATTTAGGGAGGATGAATAAGAGTTTCGAGATAGTGGTCGCCCGTGACATTGACGATCTTTGTGAGAGAGCGGCAGTGCGGGTTGCCCGGTCCATCGCGGATCGGGTCCAGGCCAGTGGTCGTTCGGCGATTGTCCTGTCAGGGGGAACTACCCCGCGGAGGCTTTATGAGCGCCTTGCTACGGGGACCTTTCAGCAGGCGATTCCATGGGATCATGTTTATCTGTTCTGGGGAGATGAACGCTGTGTCCCTCCAGATCACCCGGATTCAAACTACAAGATGGCATATGATACTTTGATCTCAAAAATCCCGATCCCCAAAGAGAATGTCTATCGCATGCCTGCTGAGAGATCAGATCATGTGGAAGCGGCCTTGGAATACGAAGAATCCCTGCGGAATTTCTTCGGGCCATCCGGGGAAGGATGGCCTCGATTTGACATAGCTCTCCTAGGTATCGGGATGGATGGGCATACTGCATCGCTTTTTCCGGGGTCACCTGCGCTGGCCGAAAAAAAGCAATGGGTCGCGGCAACTTATATTGAGAAACTAAAGGTCTATCGCCTGACCCTTACGCCTGAGGTCTTTAATCACTCTACCCAGGTGATCTTTCTGGCGACAGGGGAGGAAAAGGCGCAAGTGATAAAAGAGCTCTTCACGGCCGATCATTGCACAAACCGGTTTCCATTCCAGATAATCAGGCCACATGATGGTGAGCTGATCTTTCTCCTGGATCAGGCTGCTGCATCCTTGTCACTTCCTTTTTATGAGGTCTCAGGGTGATACTGGCGGGCGACATCGGCGGGACCAAGACACACCTGATCCTTTTCCTTGTTGAAGGGGGGCAATTGATCCAGGTCCGGCAGGAGATCTTCCCAAGCCAGGCATATGCCGGTCTGGAGGAGGTAATCCAGGGATTCCTGGTAAAGTCTGAGGGCACAATTGATTCTGCCTGCTTCGGTGTGGCCGGGCCTGTATTGGATGGGAAATGTAAGACGACGAACCTCCCCTGGATTGTTGATTCGGAAAAAATCGGGAAGGCATTCGGCATCCCAAGGGTTGTCTTGCTCAATGACCTGGAGGCTACGGCTTATGGCGTCTTAGGTCTTACAGAAAAAGAATATTGCGTCCTCAACCGGGGTCAGACAGTTCTGCAAGGCAACAGGGCCGTTATTGCGGCTGGCACCGGTCTTGGCGAGGCGATCCTCTTCTGGGATGGATTGAGGTTTCGGGCCTCTGCCTCGGAAGGCGGGCATACCGATTTTGCCCCGCGTAACTCCATTGAGATCAGGCTACTTGAATATCTATTGAAATCATTTGACCGGGTAAGCTACGAGAGGGTCCTGTCCGGGCAGGGACTCTTTAACATCTATAGATTTTTAAGGGATACAGGTCATGGGGAGGAACCTGCCTGGCTTTCTGTGAGACTTGCAGAAGAGGATCCGGCTGCTGTTATTTCAGATGCAGCCCTTGCCCGGAAGGACGATCTTTGTGTTAAGGCGCTTGAGATGTTTGTCTCCATATACGGAGCCGAGGCGGGGAATCTTGCGCTTAAGTCCATGGCTACCGGCGGGGTCTATATAGGAGGGGGCATAGCCCCTAAGATCCTTGATGCGCTCCTTGATGGAAGGTTTATGAAGTCATTTATTGATAAGGGACGATACTCCACGTTGATGGGCCAGATACCTGTAAGGGTTATTCTAAATGAAAAGGCAGCCCTTCTCGGGGCTGCCAGATTTAGCCTGCTTACGGACTGCATGGTAGGACATGAAGGAACGGACAAATAGCAGAAGCAATAGAGAGGCAGTGAGTTGTTATCTAATTATTTCGTGTTAAGAGCGATTCCAAGTTCTGCTGAGACCTCACTCAGTTTTTTATCAAACGTCCAGATCGGAACCCCGGTCAATATAGCAGAGGCGAGCAGATGCATATCAATGTAACCTAATCCCTTTCCCATCAGCCTATAATTTTCTATAAACTTCATAACATCTTCATTTTCTGCCTGTGTAGCCATGGGCAGTGCCTGAAGAAGAGAAAGTATTTCAGTCCTATTTTTCAGATTTCCGCAGGCAAGCTCACCTACAATAAACGGATGACAAACAACATCTCCATCATTCAATAACCTCTCAAGCCCAATATTCATTTCTCGCAGATGTAACACCCATACTGAGGTATCTACAAGAACCATTCTATCTGCTCAATATCCTTCTGCGGGGTATAGCGGCCAGCTCCTTTTCAGTTCCACCTAATTTAGCAAGCCTTTTACTGCTCTCCCTGGCAATTAAGGCTTCCAGGCCAAGCCTAACCAGTGATGTTTTTTCCTTAATACCAGTCAATCTTGATGCCTTCTCAAGTAATTTGTCTTCTATGTTTAATGTTGTTCTCATAACCTTAACCCTTTCTATATGTAAATTAATATGTATAATTATGCATTTTTGATACATATATGTCAATGTTTGATGTAGTCTTATTGGATAACACTTGCTTTTAAAGCTATGACCGATTGATCAGGGGCAATTATAAGGAGCCTAAAGTTCGGGATTTGTAGTCTGGAGTACATCCATTTATTTATTGGTGAGCTATATTTTGTCAGAAAGAATGATGGTTATCGTAATTGTCAAACAATGTGAATCTCAAATACATGTTTGTGTTGACTTATAAGTATTACTCAAATATGATTTTGAGTATACAAAGCTAGTCTTCTTATGATTAAGGGGGGATAGACTCTTGACCAGATCGCCTGCAAATCCCGAACCAGGAACCATGCTTCCAGAGGATGATTACAATCGAACCCTCATGAATAATGTTCATCCGTCTGATTGGATCAACCCGGAGCCTGATGGGAGATACAATCTTGTCGTGATCGGGGCCGGCACAGCCGGGCTTGTCACTGCTGCAATCGGCGCTGCCCTTGGCGCAAGGGTGGCCCTGATCGAATCACACCTAATGGGAGGGGACTGTCTTAATTTTGGTTGTGTACCATCCAAGGCCGTGATACGCGCCTCGCGTGCATGGGCAGAGGCCCGCAATTCAGCGGAGTTTGGCATCGAGATGTCTGACGCCGTCAAGTATGATTTTGGGGCAGCCATGGCACGCATGCGCAGGTTGCGTGCCCGTATCAGCCATGTAGACTCAGCATACCGATATAAGAAGATGGGTATTGATCTATTCATCGGTCATGGTCAATTTACAGGCAAAGATACTGTTGAGGTTTCAGGCAAGGCCCTTAGCTTTGCAAAGGCCGCCGTATGCACTGGTGCGCGTGCCGCTTCGCCGCCCATCCCCGGTTTAATGGAGGCCGGGTACCTGACTAATGAGACGGTCTTTACACTTACGGAACTGCCGCCACGCATGGCCGTAATCGGGGCGGGCCCGATCGGATGCGAGATGGCGCAGGCCTTTACGCGCTTTGGAAGCAAGGTCTGCCTCTTTGAGAAGACAGGACATATCCTGCCCCGGGAAGATGCCGATGCGGCCCTGGTAGTTGAGGAACAGATGAAGAAAGACGGTGTCTGTTTTGTCTTTGAATCTAAGGTGACGCGCGTAGAGGTACGGGGCAGGGAGAAGGTTGTACATCACGAGATAAATGGTTTTAAAAAAGAGCTTGTCGTTGATGAGATACTGGTCGGGACTGGCAGGATACCAAATATAGAAGGCCTCGGTCTGGAAGAGGCCGGTGTCGAATATGATCCCAAATTAGGCGTAAAGGTAGACAACAAACTGCAGACTGCAAACCCAAGGATTTATGCGGCCGGTGATATCTGTTTTCCGTTTAAGTTCACACACGCAGCCGATGCCCTGGCCCAAATCGTCATCCAAAATGCCCTTTTTCCGCACCCCTTTGGCCTGGGAAGCGCCAAAACCGATCGGCTGATTATTCCCTGGTGCACCTATACTAGCCCGGAGATCGCTCATGTAGGCATGTACGAGGCAGAGGCAAAGTCAAAGGGAATCGATACGGAGACATTTAGCTTCCGGCTTGATGAGGTAGACCGGGCCATCCTTGACGGAGAGGAGCAGGGATTTGCGTGTATACATGTCAGAAAGGGGACAGATCGCATCTTAGGCGCAACCATAGTGGCTGCTCATGCCGGAGATCTGATTTCCGGGATAACACTGGCCATGAGGGCCGGGATAGGACTTGGCGCCATTGCAAGTACCATTTACCCCTATCCGACGCAGGCAGAGGTTATTAAGAGGGCGGCCAATGCATGGCGCAAAACAACCTTAACGGAGAACAAGAGGAAGATCCTTGCCAGGTGGTTTGCCTGGAGGCGCTAAGTAGGGACACGGAAAAAGATGGGTGAGATAAAGAATAAAAAGAAGATCCGTGCCCTTTTCTTTTTCCTCATCCTGGTCTCCCTGATAGCGGCCATCCGTCTCTTGGGCCTGCACACCTATCTGGACCAGGAAAGACTCAGGCAATGGATTGATAGTTTTGGTACTGCCGGACCTATCATTTATATACTTATCTTTTCTATTGCCCCTTCCCTTTTCCTTCCAGGGCTTCCGATTACCGTTGCAGGAGGACTTGCTTTTGGCCCTGTCTGGGGGATTGTTTATGCATCGATAGGGTCGGTGCTTGGGGCCTCCGTTGCCTTCCTTGTTGCCAGATATTTTGCAAGAGATACGGTTATTGGGTTACTGGGCGAGAGATGGAAGAAGATAGATGAAGGGGTTACCCAGAAGGGCTGGATCTATGTTGCCATTACAAGGCTTATCCCTATCTTCCCCTTTAATCTCCTAAACTATGCCTTCGGTCTTACAAAGATCCCCTTTCTTACGTACTTTCTTACCTCGTGGGTCTTTATGTTTCCGGGGACTATGGCCTATGTCGTCTTCTCAAGCTCCATTCTTGATCTCTTAAAGGGGAAGGTCTCTGTCACCTTTGTGGTAGGATTTATCCTCCTTTTGCTTGTATCCGCAGCCCCGCTTGTCTATCGAAGATGGAAAGGCTCAAAAGGGGTTTTGCTGATATCCACTATAGCTATGGGGGCAGCAATCTCCATCATCTCCACATTATCCCTGGCCGATACCCCCCTGCAAAAGACTGGAGGGGAGACACTGTTACTATTGACCGGTCAGCAAGGGGAGGAGGCTCTTCCTAAAGACTGGAAGCCGCTGACCTTTCAGAAGATCTCCCGCCACACCCAGTATACCCTGATAAACGAGGATGGAAGACCGGTGATCAGGGCCGAGAGCCGTCAATCCGCCTCTGGCCTTTACAGGCAATTCGATCTTGATCCCAAGGTTTATCCTCTCTTCTCCTGGTGCTGGAAGGTCGACCGGATCATTACAAAAGGGGACGAAACAAAGAAGGAGGGGGACGATTATGCCGCAAGGATTTATGTTACCTTCAAATTCGATCCGGATCAGGCGAGCTTATGGGAGCGGACGAAGTTCCAGGCTATCAAGCTGATCTATGGCGAATATCCGCCAAAGGCGGCCATAAATTATATATGGGCCAACAGGCTCGCAAAGGGAAAGGCCATAGCAAATGCATATACCGATAGGGCACAGATGGTTGCTGTTGAGAGCGGGGAGGAGAAGGTAGGCCAATGGGTCTGCGAGGAGAGAAATATTTACGAAGATTACAACATGTTATTTGGAGAGGCACCGCCGGCTATCTCAGGGATAGCAGTTATGACCGATACCGATAATACCGGTGAAGAGGCAACAGCCTACTATGCCGACCTTATGCTCAGATCTAAAGCCAGGTCCTCCTCTCCCCAATCCCCTCATAATAGATGACCCGGAAGATAGATGTAGGTTATAATTAATTTAGCATGATTACAATCATTAGATTTCTTCATCTCCTCTCTCTGGTAGTCTGGATAGGTGGGATGATATTCTTCTCCTTTATGGGAGCCCCCAGCATCTTTAAGATCCTCCCCAGGGATAAGGCAGGGGATGTGGTTGGGGATATATTTCCCAAGTATTGGATGATGGGATATGTCTGTAGTGCTATAGCCTTATTAACCATCCTTATATTATCTTTTCAGGAGCAAGGTTATAATCTGGTAAAGATCTCTATCCTTGTTTTAATGAGCGGCCTGAACCTTTATTCAGGGATGGTGGTTGGTGCGAAGGCCAGAGAGGTCAAGGCCCGGATTCGTTCCTCCGGAGACACAAATGAAGCGGAGGCCCTTAAAACTGAATTTAACAGGGTTCACAGGAGATCGACCATACTGAATAGCATAATACTGATACTAGGTTTGGCAGCTATATTCCTTACAGCAACCGACTAATTGAATCAGTCCGATCTCCCACTTCTCCGGTTTGTTGACAACTCTTTGTTTTCCTTATAGAATCAAGTAAATTCATCTTATGAGGCAGTACTTTTTTTACGATATGATAAAAAATCAATGAAAATTGCTCGAATGCAAGTATGTTTGAGGGTAAGTAATAATGCATAAAAAGGTTGATGAAATTGTAAGCGTTCTCAAAGACTTACAAAAAGAGATTAAGATAGGGTTTAAGGCAGAAATTGTTGGTGTTTTTGGGTCTTATGCAAGAGAAGAACAGAAAGAAGGCAGCGACGCTGATATTCTTGTAAGGTTCTTTGAAGGAGCATCACTATTTGACTTTGTTGGTCTTGCAAACTTCCTCGAAGAAAAACTCAGTTTGAAGGTAGATATAGTTCCCGTTGATACCGTCAGGGAAGAGATCAGAGAAGATGTCCTGAAAGAGGCAATCTACCTGTGAGAAATTACGTACTATACCTGAAAGATATATTAGAGGCGATGGAAGCAATTGAAAACTTTGCACAAGGAGTAGATTTTGAGAGTTTTAAAAAAGACGATATGAGATCAAGCGCAGTTATCAGGAAGTTCGAAATTATTGGGGAGGCTACTAAAAATCTTCCTGATAATATTACGCTTAAGTATCCACAGATTCCCTGGAGAGATATGGCGGGGATGAGAGACAGACTTATCCATTTTTATTTTGGCGTGAAGTATGACCTTTTGTGGAATACCATCAAAACAGATATTCCACGAATTAAACCGCTGATTTGTAAAATCTTGAATGAATTAAAGGAGGATAAATGACCTTACCTTTATGGCGGCAGGCCACAAAGGAAAGACTGGATGCTGATAACGTATTTAAAAATATTGTTGATACGGTGTGACAAGACGATGCAGGGGGAAAAGTTACAATTCCTGAAAAAACTAGGCGTGTTTGCTGACCGTTGCGTGTAATTAAACATGAAAATAAAATTTACATCCTGCTCTTCATGTTTCCCACCAACAACAACTGAATTCCAGTTCAACGAAGATGGAATATACACTGGAGCTTGTCCAAGGGGGCATGAAATTAATTTTATGACATCACTTCCGTTGTATGAGATACTTTTTAGCATTGCACTGCAAGCATTTAAAGATGGATATTATTGTGAAACAGTGAGAGCGATAACAGCTTCACTAGAAAGATTTCAAGAACATTTTTTAAAGATTTTTTTGTTTAAAGGTGCGGTCAAAGCTGAGTTGATTGATAAAGTCTGGAAAGAGGTAAAGAATCAATCAGAGAGGCAATATGGAGCATTTATAATTTTCTACACTTCAGTTTGTGGAGAAGTACCCCAAACGTTAAATGATCGTGAAAGAGCGTTTCGAAATAATATTATTCATAAGGGTCAAATCGCAAAGAAAGAAGATGCACTTGAATACAGTAAGCGTATTTTTGCAATTGAAAGTTCTTGCCTAGAGAAATTATTCTCTAAGTTTGGTAATGCTGAAAAAGAGTACAGGAGTTATCTTAATAAAGAAAGGGAGAATAAAAGCAATAGGAAGGTTTCCTATGTAAATTGGGAACCTATCGGATATATTTTCCAAAAAGTGATGATGAATAAGGCATTGACAGTAGATGAAGTATTGACACGAGACTATGTAATATAAAAAAACTGTACTCATAAATAAATAGGTCACCATTGGGTTGAACGAGAAAACAGCGGTGAGAAACAGGTTGAGGCGGGATATACATATCTGATTTAGGATGAGATCGTTGATTGTAGGGCAAATGGAGAGACATCTTTAAATAGGGGGATTCGAAAGCGACTCATTAAAATATTTTAATTTGTCTCATTAAGAAAAAAATGACAGTTTAGGAGTCGACGACGAAGGCAACGCGGGTAGCCGAACGAAGGCAACTTGGTATTAGCATTCTACGGAGAGGCAATGGCAAAATGGAAAATTGTTGCACTGATAAAGCATGTGAGATTGAGGTACTTCAAAATCGCCAATGCTCAACGCTTAAGATAGTGCTTGTCATCAATGCTGTTATGTTCATAGTTGAATTGACAGCGGGGCTTCTCTCCGGCTCTCTATCGCTGCTGGCGGATTCGCTTGACATGCTTTGCGATGCCTTGGTTTATGGCTTTAGCATTTACGTTGTTGCACGTGGCGCGAGACTCAAGGCTATTGCGGCTCTATCTAAAGGCGGCATCATGGCGGCATTTGGTCTTTTTGTTTTTGGACAGGCAATTTACAAAATCCTTTTTCCGCATGTTCCGATGTTCGAGACCATTGGTGCCATTGGTTTGCTTGCGCTTGCTGCCAATAGCTTATGTTTAGCCATGCTTTGGCGCCATAGAACCGATGATATCAATATGAGCTCGGTTTGGTTATGTTCTCGCAACGACATTGTTGCGAATATCTCGGTATTATTTGCCGCCATTGGGGTATGGGCCACCAATTCTGGATGGCCTGACATCGTGGTTGGATTAGCGCTTTCGGCTCTTTTTCTGCGCTCGTCGTTATTCGTATTGCGCGGTGCCATTTCGGAGCTACAAGAAATCAAAAGGGAAGGAACAGAGGTTGTCTCTAACCTCTAATAAAATGGCCAAGGCTATCATGATACAGGGTACAGGCTCTCATGTAGGAAAGAGCCTCATTGTTACTGCGCTCTGCCGGATATTCAGACAGGACGGGTATAAGGTTGCGCCTTTTAAGGCGCAGAATATGGCCTTAAATTCTGCTATCACAAAAGATGGGGATGAGATCGGAAGGGCCCAGGCACTGCAGGCGTTGGCAGCAGGGATCGAGCCTACCGTAGATATGAATCCGGTCCTCTTGAAGGCCAATTCAGATATGGGTTCTCAGGTGATAATCAGAGGTAAAGCCATCGGTAATATGTCTGCAAGGGAATATTTTTCATTTAAGGAGAAGGCGTGGGATGTTATATGTGATTCTTATAAAAGATTGTCAGAAGAATACGATCTAATTGTAATAGAGGGTGCAGGGTCGCCTGCTGAGATAAATCTGGAGGATATAGTCAACATGAAGGTGGCCAGGATGGCCGATGCCCCTGTTATACTTGTAGGAGATATAGACAGGGGCGGTCTCTTTGCCTCCATCGTAGGGACCATGGAGCTTCTTTCGATAGATGACAGGAAAAGGGTTGGCGGTTTTATTATAAATAAATTCAGGGGAGATGAGTCTCTGCTTGCCGGAGGGATCGCATTTATTGAGGAAAGGTATGGGATACCCATTGTAGCCACTATACCCTATTTAAAAGGGTTGGGACTTCCTGAAGAGGATGGGGTAGTATTGGATGGGAGTCAGGAGTCAGGAGTCAGGAGTCAGGAGAAAATAGATATATTCGTTGTAAGGCTCCCTCACATCTCCAATTTCACTGATTTTGATCCCTTCAAGTTTGAACCTGATGTTAATATCAGATATGTTATAGATCCATCGGAGTTTTCTGAATCGGATAGAGCTGATCTTCTCATCATCCCCGGCAGCAAGAATACTATAGATGATCTTGCCTATCTCATTGAGTCAGGAATGGCAGATCAGATCAAGGAATTCCATAAACAGGGCGGCAGGGTCATAGGGATATGCGGTGGATATCAGATGCTGGGAAGCACTATAGAGGACCCGCTAAAAATAGAAACAACCAGAGGAATGATAGGAGGTCTGGGACTTCTTCCTGTGGAAACAATACTTGAGCCTGAGAAGATCACGTCCCGGGTTAAGGCCGAGGTTATTTCTAGCCCCTTCACCCTTCACCCTTCACCCTTCACCGACCTATCAGGTTACGAGATCCATATGGGGAGGACGAGACTCCTTGATGGCGCGAGTCCGATATTCAGGATCTGTGAGAGGTCCGGGGAAAAGGTTGATCTGCCCGATGGTTCGATAAGCAGGGATAAAATGGTCTGGGGGACATATATCCATGGGATCTTTGACAATGATGCTTTTCGGCATCAGCTCCTTGAGGAGATGAGGCGCGAAAAGAGGATTTCATCAGGCATGCCGGAAAACTATTCAGCCCATCTTGAAGCCAATCTCAATAAACTTGCCTCTCTTGTAAGGGAGAGGATAGATCTGTCCAGGATAGGGCTGTTTCCTTGACATCCTTTTTGCCCATCTGTTAGGATTAAAATCCATTCTTATTTAAAGATACGTTAAGGAGGTGCATATGTCCAGACGGACTTCAGTCATCTTAATGGTTTTATTATTAATGCTCATCTTTGTCAGTAAGTCCTCTGCAAGGGAGATAAAGGAGTTCACCTTAAAAAACGGCCTGAAGGTCATATTGCTGGAAGAACATAAGGCGCCGGTTGTCACCTTCCAGGTCTGGTACCGGGTCGGATCAAGGAATGAGGTGATAGGGAAGACCGGTCTTTCGCACCTTACAGAGCATATGATGTTTAAGGGGACGAAGAAACATGGAAAGGGCGAGTTCTCAAGGATAGTAGCAATGAATGGGGGAAATGAGAATGCCTTTACATCAAAGGACTATACTGGATATTTTGAGAACTTTGCATCTGACAGGATCGACCTGTCTCTGGAGCTTGAATCGGACAGGATGTCGAACCTCCTGGTTGATACCAAGGAGTTTCATCTGGAAAGGGATGTGGTGAAGGAGGAGAGGAGGCAGAGCACTGATGATGATCCATACTCGCTGGTTGTTGAGAACATGTATGCAGTGACCTTTCTTG
Source organism: uncultured Nitrospirota bacterium (assembly GCA_964481895.1). Lineage (GTDB taxonomy): Bacteria > Nitrospirota > Nitrospiria > JACRHA01 > JACRHA01 > JACRHA01. The sequence continues at coordinate 23,082 of CAYZUL010000028.1, forward strand.
CACATCCTTATCGTTCGCCGGTTATAGGCTGGATGTCCGACATAAATAACCTTATAAGGGATGATGTTTATAATCACTACAGGAAATATTATATCCCTAACAACGCAACGATTGTTGTAGTGGGCGATTTTGATACAGAAAAACTGATGAAGAAGATCAGGAGCTACTTTGAAAAGATACCCAAGGCGAAGGTCCCTCCTGATGTGAAGATTGATGAGCCGGAACAATTTGGCGAGCGGAGGATCTACGTGAAGAAGGAGGCCCAGCTTCCATACCTCTTTGCAGGGTATCGTGCCCCCAATTACCAGGATGAGGATTTATATGCCCTCACCCTTCTCTCCAATATACTTTCGTCGGGAAAGAGCTCGAGGTTTTACAGGAGTCTGGTGTACGAGAAAAAATTGGCCCTTAATGCAGGGGGGGAATATGACGGGCTTTCTATAGGTCCGGATCTCTTCTATTTCTACGGTATACCAAGGCCAGGAAAGACCCTTGATGAGCTTGAGCGAGCGATATATGAGGAGATTGAACGCGCAAAGAAAGAGCCTGTGACAGACGTGGAGCTTCAAAAGGCCAAGAACCAGGAAGAGGCATCCTATATATTAGGCCAGGATTCGATCTTTAACCAGGCCAGACAGATTGGCGCCGCGGAGACTATAGGGGCAGGATATAAGTTCATTGAGGAATATGTGGACAGGGTCAGAAAGGTGAGCAAGGATGATATTCTGCGCGTTGCGAATAAGTATCTGATAGAAGACAGGCGAACGGTTGGGATACTGGTTCCGGTTAAACCTGATGAGAAGGAGGGTGGGCAGAGATGATGAAAAAGAGAATCTTAATCCTGAAGTTTATTATCCTGGCCCTGTTTATTGCTCCATTCTCCCATGCTGCCGACATCAAACCCAAGAGGGTAGTGACGGAGAACGGCATTATACTCCTTATACTGGAACGGCATTCACTTCCGATTGTCAATGTTAATATGGTGATAAAGGCCGGTTCAATATATGAATCAGATGAAAAGGCAGGCCTGTCCAGCATTATGTCATCTTTGTTGGATGAGGGGACAAAGACCCGTAGCTCTACCCAGATCTCACAGGAGATAGATTTTGTTGGAGGGAGCCTGTCAACCTTTGGCGGTGATGATTCATCAGGCGCATCACTTAGGATCTTGAAGAAGGATCTGCCGTTAGGTCTTGACCTCCTTTCAGACATAGTGATAAATCCAACCTTTCCTGAGGCCGAGATTGAGAGGAAGAAGGCACAAATGATTGGCGGCCTTCTCTCTGAAAAGGATGAGCCTGGGATAGTGGCAGAGAAGGCATTCAATGAGATGATCTTTGGGACCCACCCGTATCACAGGGCGTCAAATGGTACGGAGGCGACAATCCCCGGTATAACAAGGGGGGATATAGTATCCTACTATGAAAGATTCTACAGGCCCAATAACACCATAATGTCCATAGTGGGTGATATTACTGAACAGGAGGCAATAGAGGCGGTTAACAAGTACTTTGGAAAGTGGGAAAAGAAGGAGATCAGTTTGCCTGTGATCCCAAATGCACCTCTCCTTGAGAAGCGTGTAGTCAAGCTGATCGATAAAGACCTTACCCAGGCAAATATAATAATTGGACATATAGGGATCGATAGGAAGAATCCTGACTATTATAACCTTGTGGTAATGAACTATATACTTGGCGGCGGAGGATTCTCATCCAGACTGATGAAGGATATAAGGGATAACCAGGGGCTTGTTTATGGCATCCACTCTAATTTCGATGCAAGCTTTTATCCAGGCAGTTTTGCAGTGAGTCTCCAGACAAAGAATGAGACTGCTAACAAGGCTATAGAGGCTGTCCTGAAAGAGATGAAAAGGATAAGGGAAGAACCTGTATCAGACCAGGAGATCAAGGAGGCAAAATCTTATCTCATCGGCAGTTTCCCCCTGAGGATAGATACAAACGCAAAGATAGCGGGGATACTAACATCAATAGAATTTTTCGGCCTTGGTCTGGACTATTTTGACAGGTATCCAGGTCTGATAGGGTCTGTTACAAAGGCCGATATCACACGTGTCGCAAAGAAGTATCTGGACCCCGAGAGATTTGCCATGGTCGTAGTGGCAAAGCAGACTGAGGCAAAGATAGTGGAACAGTAATATGAAACATACATGTTGCATAGCAACACAAAGGGGGATGAAAATAACCCCGCAACTTAATAACTGTCATCCCCGAATGCTTCTATCGGGGATATGGTATTAATAAAACCAGATTCCCGCTAAAGTCCTGCGGGAATGACAATCTTAATAAGCCCCCGAATGAATCTATCGGGGGCAAAAGAGGTATTTTCAGGTGAAGAAAAAGTGCATAGCGTTAGTATCCGGTGGGCTGGACAGCACTATTGCAGTAAAGGCGATACTTGACCAGGATGTCGAGATCGTAGCGCTGAATTTTATTACCCCTTTTTGTACCTGCACAAGCAAGTCAGCGGGCTGTTCCCATCAGGCTACAAAGATAGCAAAGGAGCTTGATATTGAGCTAATGGTGATCTACAAGGGGCTTGAGTATGTGGATATGATCAGAAATCCGAAGTATGGTTACGGAAGGAATATGAACCCCTGCGTTGATTGCCGGATATTTATGCACAGGGAGGCTAAAAAGCTGATGGAAGAGACCGGGGCCTCTTTTGTTATGACGGGAGAGGTGCTGGGCCAAAGGCCTATGTCGCAGAGGCATGATACCTTCAGGATCATTGAGCGGGATTCAGGTCTTGAGGGGCTGGTAGTGAGGCCGTTATCAGCCGGGTTACTCCCTCCCACGATACCCGAATTAAATGGTGTAATCGACAGAAGCAGGCTGCTTGATATCTCGGGCAGATCCAGAAAGACACAGATCAGCCTTGCAGAGGAGTTTGGCATAAGGGATTATCCCTGCGCATCAGGCGGCTGCCTGCTTACTGATGCTGAATTTGCAAAGAGGCTTAAGGACCTCTTTGAGCATAATGGTTCTTATACGCTGACAGATGTCAAGCTGCTCCGTGTTGGAAGGCATTTCAGGATAGATAAATCTACAAAGCTGATCCTGGGCAGGAAAGAGGAGGAGAACAAAGAACTGGTTGCCCTTACAAGAGATAAGGGATATCATATATTTATACCAGTAAATTTCCCCGGTCCGACTGCTGTTGTAACAGGTAATATTACAGACCCACTGGAGGAGACCGTAGTAAAGATTATGGTTAAATACAGCAAACTCAAAGAAGGTTATGAGGCTGAAGTTGATTGCCTCTGGGATAATACCCTTAAAAAGAGGCTGAAGGTCGTAAAGGGTCTCGAGGGAGATCCCCCACTGCTAAAGATATAAGATGGTAAACGGATATGACAGACTCAGAGAGATAATAGCCGGGATAGATTCCTGTGTTGTTGCCTTTTCAGGCGGTGTAGATAGTACACTCATTGTAAAGGTGGCCTATGATACCCTTGGAGAGAAGGTAATGGCCGTAACAGCGACATCACCGACCTATCCCCTCTTTGAACTCCAGGAGGCAAGATCCCGCGCCAGAGAGATTGGTGTAAGGCATCTGGTTATAGAGTCGGACGAGCTTAAGATACCCGGTTTTTCAAAGAACGATACCAATAGGTGTTATTTTTGCAAAAAAGAACTTTTTACCAAATTAAAGGAACTGGCAGGGGAGGTGGGATTTAAGGATGTCCTTGACGGAACAAATAAGGATGACCTCTCCGATTTCAGGCCGGGAAGGGAGGCGGCAAGGGAGTTGGGTGTAAGGAGTCCGCTTCTTGAGGCAGGTCTTGCAAAGGACGATATAAGGGATATAAGTAAGGCGCTAGGGATTGAGAATTGGGATAAGCCCCCATATGCATGCCTTTCATCGAGGTTTCCCTATGGCATGGAGATAGACCAAAGCGGTCTTGAGCAGGTATCAGGGGCGGAGGATTTCATGAGATCCCTCGGCTTTAAGCTATTCAGGGTCAGGCATCATAAAGATACTGCAAGGATAGAGATAGGAACAGATGAGTTTCATCTGATGTTTGATAGAGCAATATCTGAGTTGATTGTAAAGAGGTTCAAAGAACTCGGATACCACTTTGTTGTCCTTGATCTTGAAGGTTACAGAAGGGGCAGTCTTAACAGTATTGTTTATGTTGACTAGGTTTTTCATTCCGCTTTTTATCATCGCATTAATACAGCATGCTGCGGTTTCCGGTATCGATGCCCGGCTGATTGCCGGGGAGGAGGGCGTCTCTACCGGGCTGTCAGCAGACGTTTACACAACTACCATAAACAAGGCAGGCAAAGAATCGATTTCAGAGGCAAAGATATACAGGTTTGGAAAGCGCCTGAGGTTTGAGTCAAAAGAGAGCAGCACCGGGGAGTTTAGTATATTCGATTTTGATCTTTTCAAGGAAATGAGGGTGGTACCCCAGGACAGGGTCTATTTTGAAAGGAAGATCACCCGTAGTTTCCTGATAAAGGCCGAAAAGGAAGGACTCTACATGCCTGTTAACCCTAATATAAAAATTGACAGGATAAGACTTAAAGAGGACAGGACGGATAATCATCCTACTGTCCTGTATCTTATTGTGAGGAGCATGAAGACAGGAGAAAAAACCGTTGCCAGGGATTATAGTATGGTATGGGAGGCTACAGATCTGGGCAATATTCCGATCAAAATAGTTTACCCTATGTCAGATTTCTCAACAGTAATTGTTGAATACAGGAACGCCGCCATGGAGAAGTTAAACCCATCACTCTTTCTGCCGCCCCCTGATTTCTTAAGCTTAAGCCCCTTTTAAGGATCTTAAAGATGTCATCAGAAAGAATAAAAAAGAGGTTAGAGAACCTGCCTCCTGATCCGGGTGTCTATCTTATGAAGGAGGCTTCCGGGGATTATATCTATATTGGAAAGGCTAAGTCCCTCTCAGAGAGGGTTCGGTCATATTTTCAGGAAGGCGCCGGACTTTCACCAAGGATAAGGGGCATGACAGGGCATGTTGATGATATAGAATTTATAGTAACAGGTTCAGAGCTTGAGGCCCTGATACTTGAAAATAACTTAATAAAAAAGCATAAGCCCAGATATAATGTCATCCTTAGGGATGATAAAAACTATCCTTTTCTCAGGCTCCCCGTAAAGGATGATTTTCCCCGCCTTGAGGTAGTCAGGAGGGTAAAGAGGGATGGCGCCCTGTATTTTGGGCCCTATGTACCGACCAATGCATTGAGGGAGACCATTAAGATTATACGAAGGGTCTTTCCTCTGGCAACCTGCAAGATAAATATTGACGGGAAGGCGCCTGCCCCATGCATCCAGTTCCAGATAAAAAGGTGCATGGCGCCATGTACAGGGAATCAAACGAAGGAGGATTATCATAAGATCGTAAGGCAGGTCAGGATGTTCCTCGAGGGGAAGGATAGGGAGCTTTTGAAATTAATGAAGGCGGATATGGAGGCAGCATCTGATAGGCTGGATTTCGAAGGCGCGGCAAGGACAAGGGACAAGATATTCAAGATTGAAAAGGTGCTCGAAAGACAGAGGATCACCTCTACGGCATTAGAGGACCAGGACGTAATAGCCTTTGCAAGGGATGGGGAATACTGCGACGTCCAGGTGATGTTCGTCAGGAAGGGGATGCTGATCGGGAGAAAGGATTTTTTTCTGGAAAGTGTAGGAGGTGCAACAGATCAGGAGATCCTCTATTCTATCTTTCAGCAGCTCTACAGTAACGAGATCATTATACCAGGAGAGATTTTGATCCCTGTCGATATCCAGGATAGGGATCTTGTGGAGGGGTGGCTCTCAGGGCTTGATGGGAAAAGGGTGCGGATACTCATCCCGGAGAGGGGAAAAGATGCCGGGTTGATCAAGCTTGCGTGGGAGAATGCCCTGGTTGCGCTAAAGGAAGGGATGAGGGAAGCGGCAGAGGGGATAGAGATCCTTGCTGAACTCAAGAAGGCCCTGGGACTAAAGAGGTTTCCCCATAGGATCGAGGCATTTGATATATCCAACACCATGGGGAGTGAGGCAGTAGGCTCACTCGTTGTATGGGAGGACAACAGGATCAAGAAATCGGCATTCAGGAAGTTTAAGATAAAGACGGTCTATGGTGCAGACGACTTTGCTATGATGGAGGAGGTTATATCCAGGCGTTTTTCATATTCAAAAGCAGAAGAAGGGAGTGATAGTAAAGGATGGGAGCCACCTGATCTTGTAATAATAGACGGGGGCAAGGGTCAGCTTTCTTCGGCGCTTGGCGCCCTTAAAAGGATTGGTCTTAATGATATAGATATTATCGCCCTTGCAAAGGCAAAGGGCGAAAAGGAGGACAGGGTCTTCCTTCCTGGTGACACTGAGGCCAGGATGCTTGACCAGAGATCTGCTGTCATGCACCTGCTTCAGAGGATAAGGGATGAATCACACCGCTTTGCGATAGAATACCATAAGAGGCTAAGGGAGAAGGAGCTGGTCTCATCTCCCCTTGACAGCATAAGAGGTGTTGGACAAAAGACAAGGGCGTCCCTGCTTCAGCATTTCAAGGGCCTGGCAGGGATAAAGGACGCCTCCTTAGAGGAATTGGAAGAGACCCCCGGGGTCAATAAGAAGGTGGCGGAAGAGATATATAAGAGGTTCAGGAGGTGATTAAGATCCGCACCAGAAGGTCCATAGATTGTTATGTGAGGCAATAGGTAGCTGTTCGTATTAAATTTTCTTGCCTAACTTCGAAGAGCGCCTGCGCCAATTTCCAAAACTGGCCATCTCTCCTCCTTAAATAAATGACATCCTTATGGAGGATATGTTATCAAAAGAAGAAAGATATTGGTAGTACTTTTTGCCATTTTCTTCAGGCCCAGAAATAAGCCGCGCCGCTATGCGGCGTCAGATTCATTGACTTGATATGCAGATATTTTCATATAGAAATTCAGGCGCCAAATCGGCACCGTTTTCCCAAACGATAGTTTCTAAGATGGGGTCAACTTTGAAGGATTTAAAGTTTTGAATATTTTTGAGTGAGCCAAAGACTTCTCCTTCTAATTCTTTGGATAAATCTACTTCACCTTCGGTGCCGTCATTAAAACGAACCCATATTACATAATTGTGTAAATACTTGGCTTCTTTTACATGTAAAATCATAATTTCACTCCAAAGGCTTTATTGGGAATAAGGCTTTTTTCTGTTCAGCCAATCTCCAGTCACGCTGAAGTTCTCCTTTATTTATTTCTCTCCATTCTTGAACAAGAGCTAAAGCGCGTTTTGACATTATTCCACCAATTATTTTCCCACTTTCAATTTCAATAACTATTTCTTCATCGGCATACTTAGCATGGAAGTGCGTGGGTGGCTCCATAGCCGCTCCATTTCCATCCCTCTGGTTTTCAACCATATTTGCCCGCACCCGGTTCAACACCACATATCGGCAGAGTTCAAGGAGATAGTTCTCTTTCTCTACCAAAATCGACTTGTATCTCCCCTGAAATATATGGCCGGTCCTGCTGTGCCTCCAATTGTATTTCTGGGTATAGACGCCGTTTAGCTGCCGCATACCTCTGGACAGATTGGCATCGGGGGTCTCGATCATGAGGTGATAATGGCTGTCCATGAGGCAGTAGGCATGGCAAAGCCAATTATACCTTTTAACGACGCTGCCAAGGACAGTAAGAAAATTCTCTCTGTCCTGATCGTCAGCGAATATCTTGTTTCGCGCATTACCCCGAGCCGAGACCCTGCGGACATACCTGATCGGACCTGAACAGAAAAACCTCTTCACCTTCCTTCGGTATCCCGGTG
>CAYZUL010000029.1:0-30259 GCA_964481895.1 uncultured Nitrospirota bacterium
AGTCGAGCGTTGAGGGGGAGGCTCCATCCGGCTTTGCCGGCGGAGGGGGCGACGCAAGCCCCTATAATAGATGAGGTGAGGGATAATGAAGCTCTACAGGTTCCTTTTCTGTCTCCTGATGCTTTTCTTTTTCAATCAATATGCCTCTGGCAGCACCATTGATGAGATCATCTCCTCTCTTTCCGACAACGAATCTTCGGTAAGGGTGAAGAGTGCCCTGCTTTTGGGGGAACTTGGCGATAAGCGGGCAGTAGGTCCTCTCATAGGAGTCCTGAAGGACAAGGATTGGGACGTTAGAAATGCTGCTGTTGATTCCCTTGGAAGACTAGGGGATGCCGCTGCTGTGGCGCCGCTTATAGAGTCATTGCATGATGAGAACGGTACAGTGAGGGTGTCTGCTATCGCGTCACTGGAGAAGATCGGCGATGAGCATGGCGTTGAACCGCTCATTAAGATCCTAATGGATGATTATGGCCCCGTAAGGAAACGCGCTATATATGCATTAAGGAGATTCAAGGACAAAAGGGCCGTAGAGCCGATAATTGCAATGCTGGATGACAGGGATTGGGGAGTCCGGGGCACGGCCGCATGGGCACTGGGGGAATTAGGTGATCCGAGGGCGGTTGAGCCGCTGATCCACTCTCTTATTGATATACACTGGTCTGTAAGATCCAATGCGTTATATGCCCTTGCGGCGCTTAATAAGGCCGCAGTAAGGCCGCTTATCATGGCCCTAAAGGATAAGAACGAGGATATCAGGTATGCTGCATCTGCTGCGCTGGGAGAGATCCGGGATCCTGAGGCTGTCAGACCGCTTCTCGACCTGTTTTCTGACGAGGATGAGGACGTCAGGATGTCTGCTGCCTACTCTATCGCTAGAATAGGGAGGCCGGCATTGGCAATGCTTTTAGCTGCTCTCAGCGATAATGCCGAGGAAATAAGGATAGGAGCTATATTTGCCCTGGGTGAGTCAGGGGCAAAAGAGGCGATTGAGCCTTTAAGTAGATTATCGGAAGACGCAAACGAGAAGATAAGGGAAGCAGCAACGATAGCAGTTGAGAAGATAATCAAGCTGAACCCAAGGTAGCTAAAAAAGGCCCGTAGTCTTTATCAGCTTTTTTTCCAGCCTGTAATCAAGCCGATTACGATAACTCCTATTCCTGCAAGGGGGAGCAGATGAGGACCAGGGGCATGTCTGATATCCTCCATAATGGACTCCATGCCATGACCGCTTACATCCCAGGCAAGACCGAGAAAGAAGAGGACAATTCCACATAATATTATCCAGTATTGGCTTGTACCTCCTTTATGCTTTGCTATTGCCATTTTATCCTCCATAAGCAATTAAATATAAAATAGATTATAACATTTTGCTCAAGAAATATGTAAGATAAATTACAATATCACATCATCTCATATTCTGGCCCGCTGCCTCCTTCAGGAGGGGTCAGGCGTCCCCCTTTTGCACTGATTGCCCGCGGCGGATGCAGGATGATAGATGGAAATAAATCTCCTTTTTTGCCATTTTTCCAAGGATTATGTCATGTTATTGACAGATTTTTGGCTTGTTCAATTCACAGTGCCAATTTATCTATGCAAGTTAGGTTCATTTCCTCTGCAACTATTTAAAAAATAAGATGATTTTTTTATGATACAATAATGTAAGCAAGGCATGTATATTGCATAACTTTTAGAGAGTCATGTGCAAATAATTATCTTTATAAATTATGGGATAAAAATATGATCTCCGAGCGAATGCAGTCCTTCATAAGTCGGTCGCTGAAATCAGTAAGCAAAATTCTTCCGGAAGGGCGGGTGCTGCCAGACAGAGAGTGGAAAGTTCGACATAAAGGCATCCTGATCTTGGTCTGGTTTCATGCCCTCGGAATCGTGGTGGTCGGAATTTACAAAGGGTTCGGACCCGTTCAAAGCTTGGCCGAGGGGTCGGTGGTTGCTGCCATAGCCATCTTGGCCAATAGGAAACATATCAGCCGTAGTTACCGATCAGCGGTTTCTAGCCTGGGCCTAGTGACATCATCCGCAATCCTCGTGCAATTATCGGGCGGTTATATTGAGGCACACTTTCATTTCTTCGTCATGCTGGCTGTCATCGCAATCTACCAGGATTGGACCCCTTTTCTCCTCGCTATCCTCTTCGTTGCCGTGGAGCATGGACTTACTGGCCAATTTGTCCCCACTGCTGTGTACAACCATACCGATGCGTTCCACCACCCGTGGAAATGGGCCGTCATCCACGCTGCTTTCGTCCTGGCTGAGAGTGTAGCACTTCTGGCTGGTTGGCTGATAAGTGAGAAGGCACGGGCACGAGTTGACCTCGTGCTTAACTCCACGGGAGAAGGAATCATTGGGCTGGATCTCGACCGAAAAATCACCTTTGCAAATAAAAGCGCGGTGAACATGATGGGTTACTCTTCTCTTGAGGTACTGGTCGGACAGCCCATTGATCGTATTTTGCAGGACTCAGATAATGTCCTTCACGACGATGACACTCTCCATTCGTCTTTAGGTAAAAGCGTTCATTGTGGCGCAGAAAAAATGGCCTTGCGTAAGGACGGTACAAGCCTTCCAGTCGAATTGGCCAGCAATCCGATCCGTGAGCATGACCTGGTCGTCGGCACAGTTGTTACGCTTAAGGATGTAACCTATCGCAAGCGGGCAGAGGAGGAACAGAGGAAGACACTTTCTTTGCTCAGCGCGACACTCGAATCAACTACAGATGGTATTCTTGTGGTTGATAGAGAAGGAAAAATTACCAGTTTCAATCAGAAGTTTATAGACATGTGGAAAATCCCCAGCGATATAATTGCGGACAGGGATGATGAAAAAGCGCTGGCGCATGTCCTGGACCAGATCATAGATCCGGAAGGATTTCTTGCAAAGGTGAGGGAACTATATTCCCAACCGGATGCAGAGAGCTTTGATGTATTAAGGTTTAAAGACGGGAAGGTCTTCGAGCGCTACGCAAAGCCTCAGAGGATTGGCACAGAGAGTGTCGGAAGGGTCTGGAGTTTTCGGGATGTCACAGCGCGCATCCGCTCGGAGGAGCAACTCAATTTTTTGGCCACACATGATGCTTTAACCCACCTCCCGAATCGAACCCTTCTCATCGACCGCCTGGGACAGTCTATGGCCCGTGGCCGCTGGCAAAAACGGCTGGTGGCTGTCATGTTTTTAGACCTGGATCGGTTCAAGGTTATCAATGATACACTTGGACATTCATTGGGGGACCTCCTAATTAAGGCTGTTTCCGAAAGACTGACCGCTTCGGTGCGTGGCGGCGATACGGTCGCCAGGCTTGGTGGTGATGAATTCATCATTATTCTTGCAGACATTGGACACGCGGAAGACGTAGCCAAGGTTGCCGAAAAGATCCTGAATTCCTTGTCGAAGCCGTTTAATCTGGAAGGCCGCGAACTTTTCATTACCACCAGTATCGGCATCAGCATTTATCCCAACGACGGCGAACAGCCTGAGACGCTCCTTAAAAATGCCGATACTGCCATGTATCGTGCCAAAGAACAGGGAAGAAACAATTATCAACATTATTCGGCCGCCATGAACGCAAGCGCATTTGAACGGCTTATGATTGAAACAAGCCTGCGTCAAGCGCTCGAAAGAAGAGAATTCCTGCTCTACTACCAGCCCCAGGTTGATCTGGCTACCTGGCAGATCGTCGGCATAGAGGCCCTCATCCGATGGAAGCATCCAACGATGGGGCTTGTTTCCCCGGCAAAATTTATTCCCCTGGCCGAAGAGACAGGCCTGATTATACCGATTGGAGAGTGGGTACTCCGGACAGCCTGTTCACAAAACAAGGAATGGCAGGCGGCTGGTTTTCCACCGATCCGCGTCTCGGTCAATGTATCTGGCTGTCAATTCCGGCAACCCAATCTGATAGAGACAATCCGCAGGGTCTTGGACGATACGGGGCTGGCCCCTCCCTGTCTGGAAATGGAGCTGACAGAGAGCATACTTATGAAAAATGAGGAGAAGATGATTGCTACCATAGGCACATTACATGAGATGGGTGTGAAGATTTCAATTGACGATTTCGGGATTGGTTATTCTTCTTTGAGCTATCTGAAACGATTTGCGATCCACAATTTAAAAATCGACCAATCTTTTGTTTGTGATATTACGACCAATCCCGACGATGCTGCCATTGTTGCGGCGATTATCACCTTGGCCCACAGCTTAAAACTGAAGGTGATTGCAGAGGCGGTGGAGACAGACGATCAACTCCAATCTCTGCGCGCCCTTCAATGTGATCAGATGCAGGGCTACCTTTATAGCAGACCGATACCTGCTGAAGAGATGACAAAACTATTAAGGGAGAGTCAGGTATCTGGCCATGACAGGGTGACCTGGAGTAACAAATATCTTTGAAGGATAGGTAATAAAAGTATATTCAGTTATGGGCCTATATCACATCAACTTATATTCAGGTCCGCTTCCACCTTCCGGAGGGGTCAGGCGTCCCCCTTTTGCACTGATTGCCCCGCAGTGGATGCAGTTGGTAGAGAGCATCTTGATGACCTTATTACCCCCTTGATCCTTACCCCATTCGTAGACATTTGCCGGACACATATTTATCCATGCCTCTCCCAGTTGATCCGGTACAGATGTCTGGATCCTAAGATGCACTGGCTGGTTATCGCGGCTTCTGTTGCCACTGGCAAATACGCTTGAGAGCTTATCAAAGGTCTGCTTTCCGTCTGGTTCCGGATAGCGCCTCATACCTGCAAATAGAGGCTGTTCATTATCAGGGGAGGTCTTAAATCTCCAACCAGGGAATCTGCCCCCTGTGAGAGTCATGAGCCATGCAAGGATGGATCCAGGCAGGAGACCATGGCCAAAGGCCTGCCGCATATTCCTTACCTTAAATAGATCCTCAGATATGAAGCTTTCCTTTATCGCCTGGTCATATTTGTCAAGTGCACCCATTGCACCGGGGTCTCCCCCTGATTTAAGGCTGTCAAAGATTGCATCTGCCGCCAGCATGCCGGACGAGACCGCATAATGGATGCCCTTAAGGGCAGGGACATTTAAGAATCCTGCTCCATCACCTATCATAAGTGCACCTGGCAGACTCAATCTCTCCGGGAGGGAATAGAAGCCTCCCTCCGGTATCGTCTTTGCGCCCCAGCCATTCTCGATCCGCTGGCCTCCTTTTAAGATCTCGCTTACCAAGGGATGCCTTTTTAATTCCTGAAGCAGGCTGTGTACAGAGAGGGATGAATCATGATAATCAAGGCCTACAACTATTCCTAATGATACCAGGCCGGGACCCATGGGATAGATAAAACTTCCGCCAAATTCCCTGAATCTTCCTCCCCACTTAAGCGGCCAGCCCATTGTGTGTATCACTTTGTTTAGCGGCTTTGGCACCTCCCATAGTTCTTTTACTCCAAGGGCAAAGATCTGAGGGTTCGGCCGGATTACCCCAAAGTGTTCAAGCGCTGCCTGGGTGAGATGACCCTGACAACCCTCTCCCAGGATAGTTACCTTTGCAATAATATCTGTCCCGCCAAGGAAATTCGGGAGAGGCCTTCCTTCTCTATCACGGCCCTTATCGCCTGTCCTGACCCCCCTGATCCTCCCATCCTCAACAAGCAGCCTTACTCCAGGCGTCTCATTGAATATGTTTACGCCAAGTGACTCGGCCTGTTTTCCAAGCCAGGATCCGAGTTTGCTGACAGATGCACAATAGTTACCCCGGTTTCGCATCATTGGAGGGACCGGGACAGGGATTGCATGGCTGGGTGTCAAAAGATAGAGAGCATCCTTTTCCACGGGCCCGAAGAAAGGAAAATCCTTTATATCCAGATCCGGGAAGAGCCTTTTTAGGGAAACAGGGTTGACTATTGCACCCGCAAGGAGGTGTGCCCCTGGGTGTTTACCCTTTTCAATAATAGCAATAGGGAGATCACCCAGCATCGATCTTATCTCAGGTGCACGATCAAGGAGTTGTGCCAGCCGTATGGCGCCAGCCAGACTCGCAGGGCCTCCCCCGACAAAGAGTGCACCCACCTCGATCCTGTTATCAGGACTGACTGTCATCGGTGATATAAACTCTCCGGGGCTGACAGGCGGCGGAAATTGAGCAGGAATCATTTAGCCTCCAACTTTTATATCATAGGGTATCAGGCAGGGAATTAAGGCTTTACAGAAGGAGACGGATCGCATAGTTACCTGCATACGGATCTCCTTCTGTACAATTCATGCAGACGTGGAATATCTTAGGCTATTTTCCCCCTGGCGCTGCTGATGTAGTAGATGCAGGAGCAATCGCAGGTATTGCTGCGGCCGGTGGCGAACTGGATATAGATGCAACCAGGAGATCAAGGGTCTTAAAGAGGTCATCCTCACTTATTCCTATATTATTTTCTTTCTTCGGATCTGTTTCCACCCACGCACCCTGAGGGTTAGGCAGACCATTATGCTTTAGAAACTTTCTCTGTATCTGTACTCTAACTAGAGGCGGGCCTTTTGGTGCCTCCGGCTCTACCGGAGCTGCCTCTGCCGGTTTTTCAGTAGCTGCCTCGGCCTTCTTGTCGGCTGCAGCAGGATTCTTAGCTGCTGTATCGGCCTTGACATCTTTTTTTACCGGTTCAGCAGCCTTTGGCTCCTCCTTCTTGGGTTCAGGTGGCCTAATTACAGTTATTATGTATTGATCTGAATAGTCCATCTCGATCACAGGCTTTGAGGCCTGGATGATCGAGAAGTATCTGAATGTGGGTGTAGTTAACTTTCCATTCTCTTTATCTTCTGCCGTCTTGCCATGTGGATGGACATAAAGGCGCTTTTCCTTTAATGTCTCGATTATTTTATCCCACAAGATATCGTAGGATGCGTCATAGCTCTTTTCAGGATAAACAGGCGCAGGAGGGGGCGGAGGCGGGGCCTCTTCTTTCTTCGGCTGCTCATCAGCTGTTGCTATTGCACCTCCATTGACCAGCAGGATAAAAAGGATGGTAAAGAGGTATATAAATGAACCTAATTTTTTCATAAGGATCCTCCTTGAAATAACTTAATAAAAAACCTAAAAAAGATCAGGATATCTATAGTTTCCGAGTTCCCGTATCTGTTTCCATAATCCTTTAAAGAAAAGTAACGTTAATCTATCCATTTTTTTCTTTAAAGTCAAGAAAATTTTAAAAATAACTTGACAATACCCATGACGTATTATTATCCTAATACTTAAATCTTTAGGCAAATTGACCCCGGTTTAATCTGTAGTCGCATAACTCCGGATCTGGAGACAGATGAAGGGACAAATAAAAAAAGAGGAACTTGAGAACTCCCTTTCCCTTTTGCGTGCAACGCTTGAATCTACTGCCGACGGCATCCTTGTTGTAAACAACGAAGGAAAGATATTGAGCTTTAATCAGAGGTTTGTAGATATGTGGCGCATTCCATCGCCTGTTGCGGCATCAAGGGACGACAATCAGGCCCTGGCGTATGTATTGGACCAGCTTAAAGACCCGGAGGGATTTCTTGCTAAGGTAAGGGAACTCTATTCGCAACATGATGCAGAGAGTTTCGACGTCTTGGAATTTAAGGATGGGAGGGTCTTTGAACGCTATTCACTGCCCCAGCGGATAGGTAAAAAAAGTATTGGAAGGGTCTGGAGCTTTCGGGATATCACCGAACGAAGGCGGGCTGAGGTGGCACTCCGGGAGAGTGAAGAGCGATTCAGGAGTGCCTTTGAAGATGCTGCCATAGGAATGGATCTCGTGTCTTTAGATGGCCGGTTCTTTCGGGTAAATAGCTCCTTATGCAAGATGCTCGGATATTCGGATCAGGAGATGTTAGCCAAGTCGATCAGCGACGTATCCCATCCTGATGATATGATAAAGAGCGCTGACTATCACCGTCAGCTCCTTGCAGGAGAGATTACCCATTTCCACATGGAGAAACGGTATATTCATAAAAAAGGGCATATAGTCTGGGCGCTGCTCAGTGTTTCAGTTGTGCGAGATGCAAAGGGCAGACCCACATACTTCATAGGTCAGATACAGGATATAACCGATAGCAAGAGGGCTGAACAGGAGTTACTTAAGAGACATTCAGAGCTTTCTGTGCTCTATAAGATATCTTCCGCGATAAGTCATGCCCTTGATATGAATGAGCTTCTCACGTGTCTCCTGGATGCTGTTACGGGGATCGAGGTCTTTAATCTTTCGCGCAAGGGTGCGATATTTTTTGTGGAGGGAGACCGCATGAATCTTGCCTCTAGTTTTGGGTGCCCTGACAATTTTGAAATGTCGCATAAAGGCATAAAGGTTGGCGATTGTCTGTGCGGCATTGCAGCAAAGACCGGAGAGATTATTATTTCCAGGGATTCGCGGGAAGACGAGAGGCATACCATAAGCTATTCTGATGATTCTTATGGAAACATCATTATCCCTGTTAAGATTAAGGAGGATGTTATAGGGGTATTGGTCCTGTTCCGGACCGCTGATTGCCCGGATATTAAAATCGACAAGGATGATGTCAAGCTTCTGTATCACATCGGGGATCAGATTGGGATTGCCATCGAAAAGGTCAGGATGCATGAGACTACAAAGGTTTTGTCCCTCCATGATCCGCTTACAGGTCTTGCGAACAGACGCCACATGGACATAGTCCTTGAGAGGCAATTTGTCAGGACGAGGAGGTATGGGATACCTTTCTCGATCGCCATGCTGGATATAGACTATTTTAAGGAATATAACGACAAATATGGACATACTGCAGGTGACAGGCTGCTTGTGAAGATTTCACAGATACTGCTGAGAGAGGTGAGGGAGATGGATCTTGTTGTCCGTTATGGCGGTGAAGAATTCCTTATCCTCCTTGCCGATGTAGAAGTTTTAAAGCCTTATGAAGTTGCCGAGAGGATAAGAAAGACTATTGAAGAAGAGATGAACACCATAACTGTAAGCATCGGTGTTACCTCTTATCATCAGGGGATACAGAATGAGGAAGAGTTGATCTCCGTGGCAGATGCCGCATTATACAAGGCCAAGCAAAAGGGGCGGAACAGGGTTGAATTTAGCAGGTAGGAGGATAAAAATAACCTTGACTTTCATAAATTGTCTGGCGTATAAATATTCCAAAAACCAGGCGTGCTTAGCAGTTTAGGCTAGGCTGAGAGGGAACCCTGTGTGAATCAGGGGTGGTCCCGCCGCTGTATTTGGGGACGAAAGCCGTGAATAAACCCACTGGGAATCATTTACCGGGAAGGGACGGCAAGTAGGATGATCCATGAGCCAGAAGACCTGCCTGGGACCAGTGGTGCTTTTGCCCCCGCAAGAGGGGTATAAGCATACCGCCTTCGGGGTGAAGAAACAGGGTGCAATCCTCAAGGCCGTTTAAGCGGCTTTGAGGATTTTTTATTTTGAGGGTTGATTGACATGAAGTGCTGGAATGCCCGCTTCAATAACGGTGAATGACAATATGGGCGATATTGTATTTATTACAGGCGGCGCAAGGTCGGGGAAGAGCGCCTTTGCCCTTGAAGTCGGCTCCAGGGTGAACGGGAGAAAGGGATTCATTGCCACTGCAGAGGCATTAGACGAGGAGATGAGAGAGCGAATCGCCCTGCACAGGAAGGGCCGTTCCACGGAGTGGGAGACCATAGAGGAACCGCTTGCCCTTTGCGAGAAGCTGAAAAAGATAGATGGTTCGTACAATGTGCTTATTATTGACTGTCTTACCCTCTGGCTTTCCAATTTACTTATGAGAAATGAAGGCAATGAATATATTACCCAGGAGATAGAATATATGGTCACAACCTTGAAAGGGCTTTCATGCAGGGTAATAGCTGTGTCAAACGAAGTGGGACAGGGGATTATTCCTGAAAATAAGGTGGCCAGGGTCTACCGGGATCTGTGCGGGCTGATGAACAGGAAAGTGGCGGGTATTGCTGATGAAGTTTATCTGGTTACTTGCGGGATCCCTTTAATAATAAAATAGTTTAATATGACACAATGGTATTTACAGGTAAAATGGAGGGTTTGAAATGAACTTATTGAAGGACACGGTGAAGGGTATCGGTCCGATAGACGGGCATTGGTACTCCATTGCCCAGAAGCGCCTGGACAATCTTACAAAACCGCCGGGCAGTCTCGGAAGGCTTGAGGAGTTTGCAAGAAGACTTGTCGCAATCACAGGAAATACGATGCCCGGGTTTGATAAGAAGGTCATCTTTACCTTTGCAGGAGACCATGGAGTGGCCGAAGAAGGCGTTTCAGCCTATCCAAAGGAGGTCACAAGACAGATGGTGCTCAATTTTCTGAACGGTGGTGCCGGAATCAACGTCCTTGCAAGACATGCCGGTGCCGGGGTAGTGGTTGTTGACATTGGAGTGGATTTTGATTTTCCTGATCATTCCGTTCCACACCACTTAAACACAAGCGGGATGGGAGGATTATTGATTTCAAAAAAGGTGATGATGGGAACCCGCAACATACGCAAGGGCCCTGCCATGGCAAGGAAAGAGGCGGAGAAATGTATTGAGGCAGGGATTGAGCTTGCAAATGAATATGCAGAGAAGGGATATCAAATTTTCGGTACCGGAGATATGGGGATTGCAAATACGACACCCTCTTCTGCAATAGCGGCCGTGCTGACAGGCAGATCTGTATGTGAGGTTACAGGGAGAGGCACAGGCATAGGCGATGAACCATTAAGAAATAAGATTAAGGTGATTGAGGATGCCATCTCTGTAAATAGACCAGTCCCCTCGGACCCTGTAGATGTGCTTTCAAAAGTTGGAGGCGCAGAGATAGGAGGGATTGCAGGATTAATCATTGGTGCTGCGTCAAAAAGGGTCCCTGTTATTATCGATGGATTCATATCCACTGCCGGCGCGCTGATCGCATACTCTCTTGAATCAAAGACAAAGGACTATATGTTTGCGGCCCATAATTCGGTTGAACAGGGACACAAAATAATGCTTGATAAGATGGGATTGAGACCGATCCTTGACCTTGATCTAAGACTCGGAGAAGGCACAGGGGCCGCAATGGCCATGCACATAATCGAGGCAGGTCTTAAGATTTATAAAGAAATGGCAACTTTTGGAGAGGCCGGTGTGTCGGAGGGGATTGAGGGATAACGGACTGGCCATGTTATAGTGATAAAGGGGGATAGCTTTTCATGAAAAATAAAAAAGGTTTTCTCGTCATTGCACATGGCAGCAGAAAGAAAGAGGCAAACGAACAGGTCTTCACATTAGTCAAGAAACTAAGCGACTATTTTCAGTCAGATATGTTTGAGGCGGGATTTATGGAGCTGGCTACGCCTTCCATAAAAGAGGGCATTGAAACATTGATAAAAAAGGGGATGGATAGGTTAATAGTTTCCCCCTTTTTTTTGTTGACCGGGATGCACTATTCAAAAGATGTCCCTGCCCTTCTCAAAGAAGCAATAGAGGAAACCGGCAAAGAGATAAAAGTCAAGATGCTGGAACCTTTAGGTATGCATCCGGATATTTTTGATCTCTTTAGAGAGATGGTTTATGAAGATGTGGCAGATCAACTTGAATTCAAGCATGTACATCCTTCAAAGATTGAAGAGCGGAGCATGGAGATTATCGAAAACTACCTGGATAGCAATAATATAGATCCTTATCAGAAGCCTATTATTAAGAGGGTGATTCACACAACGGGAGATTTAGACTTTCTGAGGAATATGGTTTTTCATGAAGATGCAATATCTGAAGGCCTGAAGGCGATTAGCGCAAAGAAGATCATCTATGCCGACGTCACAATGGTCCAGTCAGGCATTAATAGGAGATTTGGGCACGAAGTAAGGTGCGTCATAAACAGTCCTGAGGTGATAAAGGGCGCTGAGGTTGAAGGTTTAACTAAGGCAGCTTACGCCATTAAGACATTAGGTCACAGACTTGACGGCAATATAGTTGCCATAGGTAATGCCCCTACCGCCTTGATCACATTGATAGACATGATCAAAAAAGAAAATATAAAACCGGCACTGCTGGTTGGTGTTCCTGTTGGTTTTGTAAATGCCAAGGAATCGAAGGAATATTTAAGGACACTGAAAGAGGTTCCCTATATTACCAACCGGGGGCACAAAGGAGGCAGCGGAGTTGCTGCTGCCATTGTAAATGCCTTAATCAAAATGGAATTTATGGATGGCCCTAAAGCGGACAATCTACCACGGAATGGGGTATGAAACCATTGAGTGAGGCTATGAGTCCTGAGTCAGGAAATCCTGGGAGATATGAGGGGATTATGCCTTGGTGAACAGATTCGGTTATACTACAGGAACATATGCTGCTGCAGCAGCGAAGGCGGCGCTTAGTGTGTTACTGGGTGGGAAGGATTTGGCAGAGATAGGGGTAACCCTGCCAAAGGGTGAGAAGGCCTTAATTCCCGTGAGCTCCACCGAAGGATCAGGAGATTCCGTGAAATGCGGCGTGGTCAAAAAGTCTGTTGAAGAGGCAGACGTTACTCACAATTTAGAGATCTTCGCCCATGTCTGTTTCAGGGGAGATGATCAAATCCATATTGATGGTAGTGAAGGCATAGGACGTATAACAAAAATGGGGCTCCATCTCCCTGTAGGAGAGGCGGCCATCAACCCGATTCCAAGGAAGATGATCTGCTCCTCCGTGAGGGAGTTGACTCCCCGCGGCGTGGATGTGATTATATCCGCCCCAAGAGGGGTAGAGGTTGCCGGCTCAACCTATAATCCAAGGCTTGGTATCATAGGCGGTATATCCATTATAGGGACCACCGGCATTATGTGGCCGAAATCCCAGGATTCATTCAAACAGACCATATTACAACAACTAAACTTTTGCAGAGAGAACGGGATAAAAGAGATTATTATTACACCAGGGAATATCAGCGAAGAGGCTATGCTGACGCACTTTGGAGACAGAGTCTTTAAAGAACAGATCGTTCAATCAGGTGATTTTCTGGGGTTTACTTTAAGGCGTGCATTCGGGATGGGATTCTCTTTCTCTCTGGCAGGTCATCCAGGAAAGCTGGCAAAAGTTCTTGGGGGATGGTTTCAGACACACTACTCCAGGTCTCGTCCTGCAAATAGTTATGTTATTAATTTTTTAAAAGACAGGATCGGGGATGATGTCCTGCGAGAGATGAAAGAGTCACCAACAGTGGAGGGGATAACCGTCATACTTCTCCAACATCAATACGGTGGTTTATTAAATGATCTGGCGGAGGCCATTGAAGAGAAGGTAGGGAACTATTTAATGACAGACTTACCCATCCCCATACTCCTTTTTAATATGAACAAAGAACTGATCGGCGCCTCGAAGGCAGGGATAGGATGGATAAAAGGGTAGTCATAGTTGGTTGTGGGCCCGGGGCTACAGACCTTTTAACCATAAGAGGGAAAGGGGCCGTCGAAGATGCAGATGTAGTCGTGGGGTCGAAGCGATTGCTGTCAGATTTTGTCAAAAACAAACACTGCACAACCATTGTCCTGGAAAATAATTATCAGGATATCTTTGACGAAGTGGACAGGATCAAAGAGGATAAAAAAGTGGTATTTCTGGTTTCCGGAGATCCCTTGTTCCACAGCTTTGGAGAGTGCATAATAGAGCGATTAGGCATGGAGAATTGCGAGGTAATTCCTGGAGTCAGTTCTTTTCAGTATCTCTTCTGTGAGTTAAAAGAGAGCTGGAAGGCTTACAGCATCTTCAGTCTTCACGGGGCTAAGGAGATGGATATCGAAAAGATATTCATTGAAAATAAAAGATTTATCCTCCTTCTTGATCCAAAACACAACCTGAAGTTTGTAAAGAGCAAGATAAGGTCAAACACTGTACGCAAATCTACATTTTATATTGCTTCACACCTCTCTTTGCCGGATGAAAAAATCTCAAAGATTTCCTTTGATGACTTTGATAAAGTCAAGGAAGAGTCATTGAGTATCCTGATAGTCTTGGTGCATGATGAATAAGTTTTATGGTGTAGGCGTTGGACCTGGTGACCCGGAATTGATAACTCTAAAGGCCCTCAAGGTTCTGAAGGAAGCAGACATTATCTTTGCACCCAAGAGCAAGACAAAGGCAGATAGCCTTGCCAGGGAGATTGTCGAGAAGGTACTAGGAGAAGAAAGAGGTAAAGATATACTAGAGATCGAATTTCCCATGATAAACAATAAAGAAGAGCTCCGAAAAAGATACTTAAAGTCCGCTGAGATCATTTTACAGAAGATTCACGAAGGTAAGCATGCGGCCTATTTAACCATCGGAGACCCCCTCCTATACAGCACTTACATCTATCTTCTTAATGCCTTAAAAGAGATAGCCCCTGGGCTGCAAATTGAAACTATTCCAGGGGTCTCTGCATACAGTGCATTAGCAGCAAAATTCAGCTACTCCCTGGCCGAGAAGGATGAAAAGATATGTATTTGCCCTGTACCGAAAGACATTGGGGATCTGAGAGAAATAATCACAAAAAATGACACAGTGGTTATCATGAAGGTGGCAAAAAGACTCCAGGGGGTTATTAAATTATTACATGAGATGAATCTACTCCAGTATAGCGTATTTGGAAGCCGTGTGGGCCTGAAAGGAGAAAGGCTGATAAATGGGATGAAGATGCCATTTGTTGTATCTGAAAAAGAGGGTTATCTCTCTACGATAATAGTGAGGAACAAGAAATGAAGGTATATTTTGTGGGAGGAGGGCCTGGGGATCCAAAGCTCATCACGATCAAGGGAAAAGAGATCATTGAGAAGGCTGATATTGTAATCTATGCCGGCTCTCTCGTGAACAAGGAGATACTAATATTTGCTGTTAACGCTAAGGAGGTACACGACTCTGCCGCCTTGAACTTAAATGAGATCGGAGATATATTCAGAAAGGCAAAAGAGGGGGATTTTAATGTTGCCCGCATCCATTCCGGTGACCCTTCCATTTATGGAGCAATTAATGAACAGATGAGATTGCTGGATGATCTGGGTATTGCTTATGAAGTGATACCGGGCATAAGTTCCTTTCAGGCAGCAGCGGCAGCCCTCTGCCAGGAGCTTACCTTGCCTGAAGTTTGCCAGACCATTACCCTTAGCCGTGTTGGAGGGGAAACCCCTGTCCCGAAGAAAGAAGACCTTAGAGAGATCATTAAGACAAGGCCTACCCTTATCCTCTTCCTCTCAATATCAAGCCTTGGTGAAATTGTAAAAATTCTAAAAACGAGCTATCCGCCTTCAACCCCTGTTGCAGTTGTATACAAGGTAAGCTGGCCTGATGAAGTGATTGTCACGGGGACAATCGAGGATATTTTGGAAAGGACGAAAGAGAAAAACTTCAAAAAGACTGCATTGATCATTGTGGGTGAGGTGCTGGCTAAAAAAGGAGGTGTCTCACAACTATACAATGAAGGTTTCAGCCATGCCTGGAGGCCAATGCTATGAGTATCGCAATAATTACTATAACCCCTCAAGGACTCATAGTTGGAACGAGATTAAAGGAATACCTTATGGGTGATCTTTATGTTTCAGAATCGGCGGTAACGGAAGGAGATGACACAGTTATTAGCTATAATACAGACACAAGAGCACTTATTGACAAGATATGGGGGAGGTATGACTCCCTGATTTTCATAATGGCTATGGGTATTGTAATCAGGATTATTAAAGATCATATCCAGGATAAATATAACGATCCTGCTGTTGTTGTATTAGATGAGATGGGGCGTTATGCCATAAGCGCCCTTTCCGGCCACGAAGGAGGTGCCAACAGGCTTGCTGAAAAAGTTGCGCTGATCTGTCAAGGGGATTTTGTCATCACAACGGGATCTGAAGCAACCAAGACATTGATTGTGGGAATGGGATGTAGACGCGGCGCTTCGGCTGATCGTCTTGAGGAGACGATGATGGAAGGACTGGGATCTATCGGTCGTCAATTAAAGGAGGTAAGACTGATTGCGAGCGTAGAGGATAAGCGTGGGGAGAAGGGTTTCTTTCGACTTTCAGAGAGGTTAAATATCCCCCTCAAGTTCATATCCAAGACATGGATTAAAACAGTAGAAAATAATTTTCCCAAATCGGAACTGGTAAAAAATACCTTGGGGATTTATTCAGTGGCTGAACCGTGTGCCATACTGGGAGGGTTTGGATGCCAGTTATTACTGCCAAAGATAAAAATGAACGGGACAACGATAGCGATAGCAGAGGAAAGGTTTTTGTAGTCGGCATTGGTCCCGGAGATATTAATCATTTAACTGCAAGCGCAAGGAATGCTATTGCCGGATCATCGGTAATTTTAGGCTATAAACGATATGTGAATTTAATAAGTCCTTTGATCACTCACCAGAGGGTCTGTGTGTCGGGCATGACGGAAGAGCTTACCCGCTGTAAGCAGGCCATAGATCTGGCCAAAACCGGGGCAATTGTTTCCCTGGTCAGCAGTGGTGATCCGGGGATTTATGGCATGGCCGGCCTTGTACTTGAATTGAATGAGAAGTATCACGTTGATGTAGAGATAGTGCCGGGTGTTTCGGCTGTTAATGCAGCGGCCTCTCTGGTGGGGGCGCCTTTGATGAACGATTTTGCAGTTATCAGTCTGAGTGATCTTCTCACGCCATGGGAGGTCATTGAGAAAAGAATCAGGTGCATGGCTGAAGGGGATTTTGTTATTGCCATTTATAACCCAAAAAGTAAGAAGAGGATCGAACATATAGTCAGGGCAAAGGAGATTATCAGGAGATATAGATCGGGAAATACCCCTGTGGCTATTGTCACCAATGCCTTTAGAGAAGGCGAGTCGATCGTCACTACTGACCTGGAAAATCTTACAAAAGAAAAGATAGGCATGCTATCCATTGTAATTATCGGGAACAGTCAGACTGTATGTCTCGGAGGTAAACTCATAACTTCCAGGGGCTACCAGACAAAATATGCAGATTCCTTCTAAAGAAATTATTATAGGGCGTATGACAAGGAATGGCTTTGTTGAGAGCTGCGATTACTTCCCATGCCATCCAGGATTGGAAACATGTAATCTCTGTTTTTGCATATTTTATCCCTGCGCGGATAACAATCTCGGAGAATATATAATCTCGAGGAAAGAGACAAGGGTGTGGTCCTGCATAAAATGCGAATGGGCACACAGAAAAGAGACCGTAGAAAGATTGAAGACATTTCTGATGGATGAACAAAATTGCAGGTTGGCCTCGCGAGAGATGTACCTTGCCTTTCTTGTTTCTTAGATATGACAGGTCATGGCGGCAACATATATAGATTTTCAGAGGAATATGGAATCCCGGAGAGGAGGATAATAGATTTCAGTTCTTCTATAAATCCCCTGGGGGTTTCTAAGGCCATAAGTCGCGAATTACAGGAGTCCTTGAAATACCTTTACAGCTATCCAGATCCTGATACAATGAAATTAAAACGCCGTCTATCAGAACTTCACGACATAGCCCCTGAGTCCATAATGTGCGGGAATGGGAGCACTGAACTGATATATTTAGTTGTCAGGGCATTGAGACCTGAAAAGGGCCTCATACCTGCCCCAACATTCTCCGAATATGAAAAGGCCGTCATTATAAGCCATCCCAGGGTTGCAAAATCACATCTTAAGTATTTCATGCTGGATAAACAAAATAATTTTGAGATATCACCTGGCGGGTATGTACAGGCATTAAAAGGCTGCGACATGGCATTCCTGTGCAATCCCAATAATCCAACAGGCAGGTTACTGAAAAAAGATGAGGTGATAAAGATTGCAGACTCAGCAAAGGCATTAAAATGCTACCTTATTGTTGATGAGGCATTTATAGACTTTTGTCCTGAGGAGTCTGTTATCAAAGAGGTAACCAGGAATCCCTATCTAATTGTGTTAAGATCATTGACCAAGTTTTATGCCCTCGCCGGCTTAAGGCTTGGCTATGTGGTGTTTCCTTTAACGCTTGCAAAGCTCATAGAAGACCATAAAGAGCCCTGGACTGTAAACACATTGGCACAGAGGGCAGGGTTTGTGGCAGTCAACGATATATCTTTCAAAAATGAGACCTTTAGGACCATAAAGAAAGAAAAAAAATTCCTCGAAGAGGGATTTGAGAAATTGAGAATAGATTACATTCCATCTGCGGTTAATTATTACTTAATAAGAACAAAGAAGGCAAGAGATATAATAGCGTCGCTAAAAAACAAAGGTATTCTGGTGAGGGATTGTTCGGATTTTTACGGACTTGATAACTCTTATATCAGGATTGCAGTTAAATCTCGCAGGCATAATACATTATTACTGAAAGAGTTGAAAAGGGTCATTTAGGGTGGGGATCATAGAAAAAATGTCAATTATACTCCTTGCTTTTATCCTCGACCTTATTTTCGGTGATCCACAGTGGCTGCCGCATCCGGTCCGCTGGATTGGGAAGGTTATTAATTATCTGGAACAGGTTTTAAGAAAAACAAAGTTACCTCTTAAGGTGAGCGGTTTATTTCTTACGGGCATTGTAGTGAGTATGACATTTGGGATCTCATATGTAGTAATTAGCTCTGCATATATGCTCAGCCACTATATCGGATTTATGGTTTCTGTTCTCCTCCTGTATACTACCTTCTCAGCAAGGTCACTCTTTAAAGAGAGCATGAAGGTCTATAAAGACCTTCGGGAGGATCACTTAAAGGCTGCGCGGGAGAGTCTATCCAAGATTGTCGGAAGGGATACGGATAGTCTCGACAAGGGAGGAATAATACGAGGTGCTGTGGAGACAGTCGCTGAAAACACGGTGGACGGGGTGATTGCCCCCCTTGTCTATGCCTTTCTGGGAGGTCCTATCCTTGCCTTGACCTACAAGTCCATCAATACACTCGACTCCATGGTAGGATATAAAGATGAAAAGTATATAGATCTTGGCTGGGCATCGGCAAGGCTAGATGATTTGGCCAATTATCTGCCTGCACGTCTATCCGGTCTGTTGATCCCCATTGCCGCCTTCCTGTGCGGAAAGGATTGGAAAAATGCCTTTGCAATAGTAGCCCGTGACCACAGCAACCATCCAAGCCCCAATAGCGGCATTCCCGAAGCAGCGATGGCCGGCGCTTTACGAGTCCGATTGGGTGGACTGAACTATTATCAGGGCCTACCATTTCTTAAACCGTTAATCGGACAGGGTGACTATGAACTCTCCAAAGAACATATTAAAGAGGCAAACAAAATCATGATCGTCTCGTCTATCCTGATGGTTATATCAGGGTTGATGCTTCTGTTGGTTGGTTCCACATTTTCATAAAAAAGGATAGAGAAGTGGTAAAATCTTTACTGATTGCTTTAGGGTTCCTGACGATCTTTCCCTGCCGCATAAAAATGGAATTAAAGCCTACAGAGATGGGGAGATCAATGTCCTGCTTCACTCTGGCAGGGGCTGTTATCGGCGGGATACTGGTTGGCATAGATGTAATGTTATCCACTATACTTCCAAGGAGTGTGGTAGATTTTATCCTGATTGTAACCCTTGCCGTAATTACAGGGGGCTTGCACTTAGATGGCCTTGCAGACACATTTGATGGCTTGTATGGTGGAAGGACAAGGGAAGAAACCCTTGCCATCATGAAAGACAGCAGGGTAGGTGCAATAGGTGTTGTTAGCCTGATCTTCGTTATTATTCTGAAATATATAACCCTGCTATCCATTCCGGCCGGGCTGAAGCACACTGCACTTGTGGTGATGCCAGCGCTGTCGCGATGGTCGATGGTCCTTGCCGCCTATCTTTCAAGATACGCAAGGTCTACGGGAGGGACTGGCAGAGATTTCATTGAAACTGTCTCTCGCATAAGCCTGTTCATTGCCACAGCCTTCGCCATTATTGTGGGAATTGCGGCTTTAGGATGGAAGGGCGGACTTATTTTGTTATTGATTGGCGGGATTACAATCATCTGGGTGATCTACTTTCATCGAAGATTAGGGGGAGTTACCGGTGATATTCTTGGTTCGATAAATGAAGTGAATGAGGCGATAGTGCTTATATTGATAGTGAGTATACTCTAAAAAAGTCTGTTTGTCGGTGAAAAACAGACGTCAAGGTTTCTTGCTGCCCTGACCTCATCGAGCCTGCCAATATCTCTTGTGTGCGGGGCCTTTTTTATGAGATCCGGGTTCCGATCCGCCTCTCTTGCAATGGCTATCATGGCATCACAGAATTGATCCAGCGTCTCCTTTGACTCGGTCTCTGTCGGCTCGATCATCATCGACTCCTCCACTATCAGGGGAAAGTAGACAGTTGGAGGATGGAAGCCATAATCTATGAGCCGCTTAGCCAGATCCCGCGCATGAATCCCCTTTGCCTTCAGCCTTTTTGCTGAGAGGACAAATTCATGCATGCAGGGCCTGTTGAAGGGGATAAAGAATTCTGAATCAAGCCTCTTCCTTACATAATTTGCATTTAATATGGCGTTCATACTTATATCGTTAAGACCTTCTTTTCCGATAATCCTAATATATGAATAAGCCCTTACCAGTATGGCAAAATTACCGTAGAATGCCTGGAGTTTTCCGATAGATTCAGGCCTGTTAAAATTTAGATAGAACCTTTCCTTATCCCTCTCTACAGTTGGGACGGGGAGGAATGGTCCAAGATGTCTCTTAACACCTATAGGTCCTGCGCCGGGTCCGCCCCCGCCATGCGGTGTAGAAAAGGTCTTATGTAGATTGAAGTGGACCAGATCAAACCCCATATCACCTGGCCTACAGATACCGAGGAGGGCATTCAGATTTGCCCCGTCCATGTATAATAGGGCGCCTGTATCATGGACAAGACTGCTGATTGTCCTTATCTCCCTTTCAAATAGACCCAATGTGTTCGGGTTGGTGAGCATAAGCGCCGCACAATCTTCATCCAGCACCTTTTTTAAATCCTCTATATCGACAAGGCCTTCTTTGTCCGATTTCACCTCCCTGACCTCATATCCTGCCAGGGTTGCACTTGCAGGATTTGTCCCGTGGGCAGAGTCCGGGATGATAACGGTTTTTCTTGGGTTTCCCATCTTCTTATGGTATGCCCTTATCATAAGCATACCTGCCAGCTCCCCCTGGGCGCCGGCTGAAGGCTGTAACGACACCCTCTCAAGTCCGCTGATTTCTTTTAGATACCCTTCAAGCTCATACATGATTCTCAATGCGCCCTGGGATATGGTCTCAGGCTGAAGTGGATGGATCCTGGCAAATCCCGGAAGTCCTGCGATCTCCTCATTGATCTTAGGATTATATTTCATAGTGCAGGATCCGAGGGGATAGAATTGCGTGTCTATTGAATAATTCCTTTGCGATAAAGAAGTAAAATGCCTTACTACATCAAGCTCGCTCAACTCAGGGAGACCGGGTCTGTTTTTCCTCCTGAACCTTTCCGGGATAAGATCTTCAATGGCCCTTTCTTCGATATTATTTGCCGGAAGTGAATAACCCTTCCTCCCGATGGAACCTTTCTCGAAGATCAGTCTATTATCCATGGTTATGACTGTCCCCTGATTCTAAAATAGACTACGGATAGTCCGGCTATGGTCTTTGCATCGTTGATGATTCCGTCTCTTATGCCGCGTATCGCCTCATCAAGGGGCATCTCTACAATGTCAAGTACCTCGTCCGGCTCGAGTCTCTGCCCGGTTTGTGTCAGATCCCTTGCCATAAATATATGTATCTGCTCATCACAGAAGCCGGGTGTCGTTAATATGGTGATGAGTTTTTCCATTCTACCGCTTTTATAGCCGACCTCTTCCTCAAGCTCCCTTGCGGCGCATGTGGCGGGGTCCTCCCCTTTGTGCAATCTGCCCGCAGGTATCTCATAGATAAAGCCGCCTGCGGCATACCGGAACTGTTTTATCAGGACAACATGGCCGTTATCTTTTAAGGGTACTATAGCCGATGCCCCTGAATGATGTATGACCTCCAGCTCAATGTCCTTCCCGTTAGGGAGTCTCACCTGTTCGATGTTAAGGTCAACAATCTTCCCCTTATATATGTGCCTCTTGTTTAAGTCCATATAGCCTCCTTTATGGCAGAGACAAGGCAATCTATATCCTCTCTGGTTCTTTTTTCCGTAACAGAGATGAGCATTACATTGCCAAGCTCAGGGTATAGGCCGCTCAAATCAAGTCCGCCTATTATCTTTCGATCCAGGAGTTTATTCAGCAACCTGGAGGGCGAAGAAGGCGTCCTGACAGCGATCTCCTTGAAGAAGGGCCTGTCAAAGAGGGGAGAAAACCCCCGTATCCCGGATATCATGCTCCTCGCATATGCAGTATTGGAGATGCAGAGCTTCCCAACCTCACTAAGGCCGTTCTTTCCCATGACGGCAAGATATACCAGCGCTGCAAGGGCAGCAAGGTTTTCATTGGTACAAATATTTGATGTAGCCCTCTCCCTTTTTATATGCTGTTCCCTCGCCTGAAGGGTAAGACAGAACCCGCGCCTCCCCTTATCATCTATGGTCGCACCGACAATCCTCCCCGGCATCTGTCTTAAGAACTCCCTCTTTGTGGCGAAAATACCGAGATATGGCCCCCCAAATGCAACCGGTATCCCCATCCCCTGTCCCTCGCCAAGGACGATATCGGCACCCATCTCTCCCGGGGGTTTCAGGATTCCAAGCGATATTGGATCTACCATGACAACGAGAAGTGCCCCAATTCTATGGACTATTTCGGCAATATCTGTAACCTCTTCAAGACAGCCAAAAAAGTTTGGATGCTGGATCATGAAGCAGGCAGACCCTCCGTCCATCTCTTTTTTTAATATCTCAAGGTCTGCGGCACCATTGTGAACCGGTATTTCGACAACAGGGATCTCCAGCCCGGAGAGATATGTCTTAACAACGGCCCTGTAGTTCGGATTTATTGATCTTGAGATTATTACCTTATTCCTCTTTGTTATCCTTGCTGCCATTAGTGCAGCCTCTGCAAGGGCAGAGGCCCCATCGTACATAGAGGCGTTGGCAACATCCATGCCCGTGATCCGGCAGATCATGGTCTGATACTCATAGATTGCCTGGAGCGTCCCCTGGCTTGCCTCAGCCTGATACGGAGTATAGGAAGTGTAAAACTCTGACCTGGATATCATCTGTGGAACTACAGCCGGGATATAGTGATCATATGCGCCTGCCCCAAGGAAGGAGATGTAATGGTCAAGGTCGCCATTTGTCTCGCTAAGCCTTAACATCTCTTTTCTCAATTCAGATTCTGAGACCGAGTCAGGAATGTTTAATGGCCTCTTTAATCTCAATTCAGAAGGGATATCTATAAGCTCATCGATCGAGCGTACGCCATTGAGTTTAAGCATCTCCTCCTGATCTGACTTAGTATTTGAGATATATGGCATAGTGTTTTATCCTTTTGGTCGATTTTGACTGATACAGGATTCTTTGTCAAATATATATTAATCGCCATTAACTCTGTGTCTCATATCATATTATGATATGGAGTTCCTTAAGTCTAAAAACTCAGGAAACTCCAACGAAAAGATACCTGCGTCTTGACTTCTTAAAAGCTATAATGTATAAAACATAATAGTTAAATAGGTGGTATCCAGGTAATAGGGAAAAGGGTGAGAGGCCCTTGCGGACCCGCCGCTGTAACCGGTTGCGAAATCCCAAGAAGCCACTGTCCTTAATTAATGGTGTCCATAAAGACACCCGGGGGATGGGAAGGCGGGAAAATAGGATTAGCCGGGAGCCAGAAAACCTGCCTGGATATAACTCTCAGGCTGTCTTCGATGGTAAAGATGGAGAGGATTTTTTAGGAGGAATCTTATCCCCGGTCTTTATCTCGAAGGCCGGGGATTTTTATTTTGGAGGTAGTTTATATAACTAATTAATTTTTTATGTGGATAGATCAAGGGAAGGTGGTGAGATACCACCGCTGCCCCGCAACTGTGATGGGAGCGAAATCTCTCATAACCACTGTTCGCCACCGGCGAATGGGAAGGGAGAGAAAGTAGGTAGCCCTAAAGCCAGGAGACCTATCTATCCGGGAAAATCCATCGGACTTTCCGAGGGGGAAGGAGTGGGGTATGAAGTGGTGGTTGTATCTGGTGTTATTTGTCGGATTAATTTCATTCGGGCAGGCTGCGGCGCAGGAGGGTCAGAAAGAGGATAAGAGAGCTTTACTAGATGAGAGGGTCAGGATTTTGGAAGAGAGGCTTGATAAATTGGATAAGGTGGAGGTAATTAAGGAGGTAAAGGAGTATATCTGTCCTGGTGGAGAGATATATGATTCGCTCCCTCCTGGTGGACGATGCCCTGATGGGTCTGTTTCTGAAGAGAGGGCTACATTCAAAAAGATCGCCTTTTCAAGAAGGGAATCACTCTCCGAGAAGATAGATGTGGCTATTGCTGAGGCAGAGACAAAGAGGGTGGCTGTCGGCGGTTCTGCCAGGGGGATTATACAGCAGGTCTTAAATAGCAGGGAGGAGGATAAACTCTTTGGAGAGGGTTCAGTCGATTTCTTCTTCCTCTCCAGGCCTATGGTCGGGACTATCTTCTTTGCGGATCTTGAGGCGATTGGAGGAGCCGGCCCTGATGAGGCGGTGGGAAGCCTCTCCCGCCTCAATACAGATGCTGAGACATTTGGAATCGGGGTCACCGACCAGGTCAAGGTGAGGGAGGCATGGCTCCACATGAGCCTGCTTGGCGACCAAGTCAAGGTGGTTGCAGGAAAGCTCGATCTAACAAATTATTTTGACAGGAACGGTGTGGCAAATGATGAGACCGCAAAATTCCTCAATACTGCACTGGTTAATAACCCCCTGCTGGCCCAGCCGCCAAATGGCCCCGGGCTTGCAGTCCGATACGAGCCTGGGAAGGAGATCGGTACAGGCATCGGTATTCAGTCACCTGACAATTCCGGCTCTACTATTGCCGAAAAGGTATATGCTATTTTTGAGATTGATTATCATGCCCATATCCTCTCTTCAAGGGAAGGGAACTATCGGTTCTGGGGGAGAATGGGAACAGACC
This sequence comes from uncultured Nitrospirota bacterium, assembly GCA_964481895.1. Classification (GTDB taxonomy): domain Bacteria; phylum Nitrospirota; class Nitrospiria; order JACRHA01; family JACRHA01; genus JACRHA01. Next base: position 24,960 of record CAYZUL010000029.1, read on the forward strand.
CTGAATCATCAAACAATAAGACCTGGGGATCTGGCATTAGTCTTGACCAGCAAATTTATAGTGGTGTTACAACCTTTGCCCGTGTCGGTATCGGGAGGACAGAAGGGGAGCACAGGAATGCCTATGCCTGGTCAACGGGTCTTGAGGTCTCATCGCCATTTAAGACCCTTCCCAAAGACCGGACAGGTCTAGCCTTCAGCCGGCAGGTGGAGGAGGTTAATTCTGAGAGTATCGGCGAGGGGTACTATCATCACTTCCTTACTGACAGGCTTGCTATTGCATTTGACCTGCAATGGCTTTTATCTGGTACGAATTTAATTACTGGTCAAAGAAACGAAAATGTAGTGATACCAGGGTTCAGGACAACCATTAATTTTTAGCGAACCCTCTCCCTAACCCTCCCCCTCAAAGGGGGAGGGGTGGGTGGGGGGAAAGGAGGAGGGTATGTTAAGAAAAAGAGTATGGGTGGTTATTGTCTCAGTTTATCTTGTATTTGCCGGCCTTCAGGGAGGATGGGCCGCTGAACAGAAGGAGTCATCCTCAGACCTTACTTCGTATGACCCTAAGACCCTTGTCTTTGTGACTAACCGTGATTCTTCTGATGTGGCCGTGATTGACAGTAAGACCGACGCTATAATCGGTAAGATCTCACTTGGGGCTTTTGCTAATGGACACATGGCCATGCTTACCAATGATGGTAAAAAGATGCTTGTGTCCGCCACAGGAAGGGATCAGTTTCTCATCGTTGATCTTGCGACCCGGAAGATTGAAAAGATGATCAGGACAGGCCAGTCGCCTGAGCATTTCGATATTACAATGGACGATCAGCTTGCTTACGTGGGGAACATGCAGGATTCTACTGTCTCGGTAGTAGACCTGAAGGAAGGTAAAGAGGTTAAAAGGATGGAAGGATTTTTTGAGCCACACGGGTTCTCCGTGCTGCCGGGCAGCGCTAAAGTATATGTATCGAATTTTGGGGCCCATGAGGTCAGGTCCATTGATATTTCATCTCAGCAGACAGCAAAGAGACTTGCTATAGGCGATGTACACCATGCCGCAATCAGGGACCCTGAGCGGTATATGAGCGAATTAAAGGGAATTGCCAACCCAACCTTGACTGTAGATGGAAGATTTATTTATGCGGCAGATGGTGATTCCGGAGCGGTGGGGATAATAGATACCAGAACAGACCGGGTCATAAAGACAATCAAGGTTGGCGATGCCCCATGGCGTGCCTATGCCTCACCTGACGGCCTTTTTATGCTGGTCTTAAATAATGGGGATGAGACTGTTTCTGTAATCAGCACAAAGAAACAGGAGGTTATCACCACATTGAAGGGCGGTCATGAGATGACCGGGGTCAATTTTGCCCAGGGCGGAAAGAAGGCCTATATCATAAGCAGGGGAGATAGCGCTGTTTATGTCTATGACATGAATAGCTTCAAGATGGTCAACAGGCTGAAGATCGGGACAAATCTTGCCCTTGAGACAGCGGCTACTACAGCAGACGGGACAAAGATCTATCTGGCCTCATCTACAGATGATTCCGTCTATATTATCGATTCAGCATCAGACCAGATTAAAAGGATTGCAAATGTCGGGCGTTTTCCCTGGGGTGTAACAATACTCGGATCTGCAAGCCCTAATTATTGCCATTAATAGTTAACATATGAAAAGGGCGACCCGACGGGTCGCCCTTTATGTTTCGTTGCGAATTAAGCCTGAAAGGTCTTTTTACTTTTCTACAGTGATACTACCTTCTTCCAGGATAACCAGATACTTGTGTCCGCCACCAACATCCTTATTTGTTGTCACCGTGCCTGTTATGAGCACCTTTTCTCCAACATTCGCCCCTTGATCCGGTCCAGTTGTTACTGTCAGGTCATTGGTACCTTCTTTGCCGCTCCCATCCTGAATATGAATCCAATTCTTGCCCATGATATTGCTGTTGAATTTTACAACCTCGCCACGCACAGTGACCTTCTTACCTTTTAGCTCATCCTTTTTGGTGTAGATCTCTTCCACCGTATACCCGCCCTTGGCCTTGGCTATTGAATGAGCCTTATCCTTCTCCCCGGCTTGCGCGGTCTTATCCGGGCCCCAGGCAATAAATGTGGCAAGCAGCATGGCAATAATTATAAAATAGGATCTCATCTCTTCCTCCATAGGGTTTTTAATTTTTCCAAAAGATATCATGTGCAAGGCAAGTAATCAACAAAAAATTCTACACGGCCACAGCCATTTCCTTTAATTCAGCATATATCTTGCGGACCTCTTCTTCTATTTCAGTTTTTGGCCTTCGGCCATCTATTATGTAATCAGCGAATTCCCTTTTCTTGGAAAGGGGCATCTGCGACTCTATGCGTCTTATGGCCTCTTCCCTGCTGAGTCTGTCCCTCTCCATAAGCCTTTTAATCTGGGTATTCCTGTCCGCATAGACAAGAATTACCTTATCCATAAGTTCGTGGGCACTGCACTCTATGAGGAGGGGGGCAACGAATACCACTATTGCAGAAGGATCCCTGCCGGCTATCTCCTTCCTCCTCCTCTCCTCTTCAGTAAAGATGCGGGGATGCAGGATTGCATTTAATTCAAGCCTCTTTTCCTGGTCCGAGAATATTATCCGGGCAAGGCTGGGCCTGTCTATCTCCTTATCCTCCCTTAAAATGTCCGTTCCGAACCTGTCTACTATATCCCTCCAGACAGGGGATTCACTCTTTATTAGCTCGTGGGATATCTCATCCGCATCGAGGAGATAGGCGCCCAGACCTCTCAATATATCTGCTGTGAGGCTTTTACCTGAGGCTATCCCGCCTGTTAATCCAACAAGTATCATTGAAATGTTACTTGTTGGTACCGTCGGGAGAGGGTGCCCCATCCTGATGTTTGGGTTCCGTTGTGGCGGGCTGTTCTGTTGTTGTTGAAACCGGGGCCTTTGTCTCTATAAGAGAGGATGCAGTTGATTTTCCCTTTGATATTACTGCCAGGCTTATGGAGGTCAGCATGAAGACTATTGCCGCCCCTATGGTCAGCTTACTCAAGAAGGTTGTCGCCCCCCGGCTGCCGAATACTGTCTGGCTTGAGCCGCCAAAGGCCGCCCCTATCTCGGCCCCCTTGCCTGCCTGCAACAATATTATACCGATTATTATAAAGCTGACCAAAATATGAATGATTGTAAAAACCATGTACATCTTAAACTCCCTTCCTTTTTATTTTACACATTCTATGCTTTTTTTTATTATCTCTGCAAATGATTCCACCTTTAGGCTCGCATTTCCTACGAGGACCCCGTCGACGTCAGGCTCCGCCATTATCCATCCTATATTCTCAGGGGTCACGCTTCCGCCGTACAATATTCTGATATAAGACCCTGGCCCCTTAAAGATAGAATCCATCTTTTCTCGTATAAAGCGGTGCGCTTCTCCAACCTCTTTAACTGTTGCAGCTTTCCCTGTACCGATAGCCCAGACAGGTTCATATGCGATAACAAGACCAGACTCAGCGAGAGCGGGTAAGGAAGAGATGGATTTATCAATCTGATCCTCTATCACTTCAGACATCTGTCCGTTTTTCCTCTCCTCCAGTGTTTCCCCGATACAGAGGATAGGAAGCATATCATAGCTTAAGACAGCCTGGATCTTCTTGTTTATCAACTCTGATGTCTCATAAAAGTGTCTCCTCCTCTCGCTATGTCCAAGGATCACATACCGGCAACCGAGATCGGCTATCTGCCTTGCAGAGACCTCACCTGTAATTGAGCCGTCCTCTCCCTGGTAGATATTCTGTGCCCCAAGGAATATTTTCTTTCCTGCAAGGAGATCTGCTACTAATTTTATTGCTGTAAAGGGAGGAGCGATAACGACATCGACCTTTTCTGTATCAACCTTCTCAATATATTTTATGAGCTCCCTTGCATAATCTACGGCCTCTGAGACCGTCTTGTTCATCTTCCAGTTGGCAACTATTGCCGGTCTTCGCATTTAAGAGTCCCCTCTTTTTTTTGGAAGAACGGCAAGACCCGGCAATTCCTTTCCCTCGAGGAGCTGCAGTGATGCGCCGCCGCCGGTCGATATAAAGGATATATTCTCTGACTCGCCTGCGCGATGTACGGCAAGCGCTGTGTCTCCACCTCCAACTATCGTAAGGGCGTAGGAATCCGCCACAGCATGGGCTATGGAAGATGTTCCCCTTGAGAAGGCATCTGTCTCAAAAATACCCATAGGGCCGTTCCAGAGGATCGTCTTTGCGTTAGATAAGGCCTCTTTAAAGAGTTTTACTGAGGCGGGACCAATGTCCATTCCTATCCACCCCTTCGGTATCTCCTGGGCAGTTACGATCTCTGTCTGGGCACCGGGCTCCCTGCTTTCGGCAACTACGACATCGACAGGGAGGTAAAATTTTACACCCCTTGCCCTTGCATTGTCCTTTATCCTAAGGGCCAATTCCAGCATGCCTTCCTCAACTATTGAAGCACCCACCTCCATTCCCATTGCCTTAAAGAATGTGAAGCATGGGCTGCCGCCAATAATAACCTTATCCACCTTCTTTCCAAGATTGTCTATCACGCCGAGCTTTCCGGAGACCTTGCCCCCGCCCAATATTGCCACAAAGGGCCTGACAGGGTTCGCAACCGCACCCTCCAGATACTCTATCTCTTTCTTCATCAGAAACCCGGCGGCGGATGCCTTTACATGCCTTGTTATGCCTGTAATTGACGCATGGCTCCTGTGGGCAGCGCCGAAGGCATCGTTTATATATACGTCAATGGTATCTGCGAGCGCCTTGGCGAAGGAGTCGTCATTGGCCTCCTCCCCCGGATAGAAACGGAGGTTCTCAAGGAGGAGCACATCGCCGTTCTTCATCCTGGAAATAAGGCCCTCTATCTGTTCTCCGATGCAATCATGGGCGAAAATGATATCTTTGCCGAGGAGACGCTGGAGCCTCCTCCAGACAGGCGCAAGGCTCAGCCTTGGGTCCTTCTTCCCTTCCGGTCTTCCAAGATGGGATGCTATTATAACCTTTGCCCCCTCGTCTATGGCGTAATTGATTGTCGGCAGCGTAGATTTCATCCTGGTGTCATCAGTGATATTCAGGTTGTCGTCAAGGGGCACATTAAAATCAGCCCTGATAAATATCTTCTTCCCCCTGATATTAATATCTTCGATAGTCATCTTATCCATATTCATACGCCACCTCCTTTCCTTTTATAGGGGCTTGCGTCGCCCCCTCCACCGGCAAAGCCGGATGGAGCCTCCCCCTCAACGCTCGCATCCGCTCGCTGTGAACTACCTTCTGCAGAT
>CAYZUL010000030.1:0-20486 GCA_964481895.1 uncultured Nitrospirota bacterium
ACTGCACCGCACGGGCCCCCACAGATGATCGTCGCCTCCCCCTCAACGCTCGCCTTGCTCGCTGATAGATACCAGCGGGTATCCACTAATAACTCCCTTACCTTTGCCATAGCCTTTCCTCTGTGGCTAATCCTGTTCTTCTCCTCAAATCCCATCTGGGCAAGGCTTCTTCCGGTATCAGGTATTATAAAGACAGGATCATAGCCAAAACCATTTTCACCCGCCCTATCAAATCCTATTTCTCCATGTAGTTCACCCTCTATAAAATCGACCTCACCAGAGGGTCTGGCCAGGGCAATCACACAAACAAACCTGGCCTTCCTCTTTTCTCTTTCAACGCCGGCCATCAACCTGAGCAGCTTATCAATATTCTCCTTGTCCGTTGCATCATTCCCTGCAAACCTGGATGAACGGACCCCGGGTCTCCCTCCAAGAGTATCAACCTCAAGGCCGGAGTCATCCGCTATGGTAACTATACCTGTATGCCTTGCAAAAGTTAAGGCCTTTTTAGCTGCATTTTCGTGATATGTATTCCCATCCTCAATGACCGGTCCTATCTCCGGATAATCAAGGAGCGTTACTATCTTCACCGGAAGATCCTTCAGCATCGCCGATATCTCAGCTACCTTATTTCGGTTCCTGGTGCCCAGCAAGAGGTTTTGGATCATATAGACTTCCTAATGCCTCCTTTTCCAATTTTATCAGGCTCTTTGTCCCTTTTTTTGCAAGTAGGAGAATTTCATCCAACTCCTCCCTAGTAAACGAAGAAAATTCAGCTGTCCCCTGTATCTCTACAAAGTTCCCGCTCCCTGTCATCACAATATTCATATCTACCTCAGCGGATGAATCTTCTTCGTATGCCAGATCGACCAAAATATCCCCATTGATCTTGCCGACACTAACTGCGGCAAGGTAATCCTTAACAGGTATCTTATCTATCATCCCCTTTTTCTTTGCAAACAAAAAGGCGTCAACCATTGCGACAAATGCACCTGTAATCGAGGCCGTCCTTGTACCTCCGTCTGCCTGTATGACGTCGCAATCTATCCAGATGGTCCGCTCCCCAAGGGCCTCAAGATCTACTACTGCCCTAAGAGACCTCCCGATAAGACGCTGTATCTCATGGGTCCTTCCTCCCAGCCTTCCCTTCGATGATTCCCTTGTCATCCTCTCGTTAGTTGACCTTGGCAGCATCCCATATTCTGCTGTGATCCAACCCTTATTCTTGCCCCTTAGAAAAGGCGGCACCTTGTCTTCTATTGAAACAGCACATATCACCTTGGTTTCACCAACCTCAATCAACACACAACCTTCGGGATTCTTCAGGTAACCCCTGGTGATCCTGACATCCCTTAATTCGTTTTTCTTCCTTCCATTTCTTCGCATACTACCTGCCATAGATAGATTATTACCCTTCAGCGAGTCAGAGTATATATTAACACCGGGGGCAAGATCAATAAAAAAAGAGAGTGGAAAGGCCGTTTTGAGATCAGGGTTTAGCCGGTTAAAATCTTAGATCCCTGCCTGTATCATTTCTTAAGACGGTTGTCCAGGCTCAATTCTCCGCCACCGTAGGCAGCAATATATGCAAGTCCACCCATTATTGCCAGGTTCTTCATAAAATGGATCACCTGCATTTGATCCCCAAAGTTGGTATGAAATATCAGGGTGGTGGGGATCATAAAGATGAAAAGTGCTATGGCCCCCATCCTGGACATATAACCCAGTAGAATACAGATGCCGCCGCCTACTTCTACGATTATGGCTCCTGCGGCAAATAACCAGGTTAGGGGCATGCCGTATGCTGCCATGTAATCCTGTGTGCCGCTGAAATTGCCAATCTTGCTTATGCCTGCCATCAGGAAGATGATGGATACCAATACCCTTCCACTTAGTGTCAATATTTTCTCCATTTCAATCCCTCCTTGGCATTAGAAATTAAATTGAAACGACAGGATACCTTTTCTATCTGAAATTATCCCATACTTATCCGTTGATTTTCAAGGAGGTAGGCCTCGGATAGAACAGCGAGCGGAGTCGAGCGTTGAGGGGGCGACGCTAGCCCCTATAATATTCACTCTATTTGAGGCTGATCTTAAATTCTTTTATCTTCTTTCTCAAGGTATTCCTGTTTATACCCAGGGTCTGTGCGGCCTTGACCTGATTTCCATCAGACTCTTTTAAGATAAGCCTTATAAGGCATTTTTCTATCTCCCTGATTAATAGGGGGTAGAGGTCCTTTCCCCCGGCCGACTTCATCCTTACAACAAACTCGGAGATCTTCTGCTCTAAGAGATCTACCATGGATATATCTTTTTCTTTTGATCTCTCTGAAACCGCTCCCATGCTCTCAAAGATAAGCCTTGATATACAGCTTACCTTTTTGATGTCCTCTTTTAGTCTCTTTTGGGATCCTACTATAATAATGGCGCAGGAGTCGGCTATCGGTTCATGAAACAGGGCAAGATCCTCAGTCCAATTATCCTTTGATTCAACTATGACCAAAGATGATGAGATCTTTTTTCTTCTGTTTCCTGATCTTTCCTTGATGGGGTTAATCAGCCGGCAACCATCCTCTGAAAAGGCATCACTAATTAACTTCTGTATCTCAGGCGTATAACTTAAGAGAAGGATATCCTTAGGGGACATTGTCACCTTCCTGATCAGACTAAGAGTACTAAGCTTTTATCATAAATAGACTATTTTAGTCAACGATTTTTTGGTTAAATCTATTATGCGGGTACCCTATTTCTGCCCAATCGCCTCTGCCCCTGCCTTCGAGACCATCTCGTCCTGCTCACCCGTTCCTGATCCGGACCCAACAGCGCCTGCAACTTTTCCATTCATTATGATAGGCATACCGCCTTTCAGGTTTGTAAACCTCCCATTTGTGATCGATGAGATCTCTTCAGACACTGGAGGCGGAAAATTACCTGTCGGCCTCCTGATCGATACCGCTGTATATGCCTTGCTGTAGGAGGTATGAATCGAGTGGAGGAACGCCCCGTCCATCCTTATGAAACCAAGCAGGTTTCCTCCTTCGTCAACCACAGTTATCGACATACCCACCCCTATCTCCCTTGCCTTCTTTTGTGCGGCATCGAGGATCTTTACCACATCATCTTCTGTAAGCCTTACAGTGGTGGTCTCACCCCAGGTATTTTCTATTTTTACGATAATAATAAATGTAATCAAGGCAAAAGAAAATATAGTTAGGAGAACTACCCTTTTCATATAATACCCTCCATATTATTAACGTTGTTCTTCTGCCGGCCTTAGCGCTCTTATACTCAACCAAAATCTTCAATAAGTCAAGGATTGAAAACCTGCACTGAAAAAAGATATTTTTTGGTGGGTTTTTCCTCTTGACTTTGTTACATTCTCTGTTATAATGATAATCAATCTCATCTGTATATACATATGAAGAAAGAGGAAAAGGTACTGAGGGAACATATTGCAAGAAATAATCTGCGCCTTACAAAGCAGAGGGAGACCATCCTTGAGTCCTTTCTGAGCATAGAGTCCCATGTCAGCGCTGAGGAACTTTACAGGGAGACCGTAAAGAAAGACCCCGCCATCGGCCTTGCTACCATCTATAGGACGATAAACCTCCTATGCCGGTGCGGTCTGGCCCAGCAGAGGGACTTTGGTGATGGGGAGACGAGATATGAACATCTCTTCAATCATAAGCACCATGACCATCTGGTCTGCACAAGCTGTGGAAAGATTGCAGAGTTTGAGAATACTGAAATAGAAAAACTTCAGGCAAAGGTTGCCAAGAGTCACGGATTTGAGGCGTATAGTCACAAGCTGGAACTATACGGTCTCTGTGAAGCATGCAAACAATGACTGTGTGGAGGGGTGGTTTTATGTCAAAGAACTATAAGGGGTTGTTTTTTTATCTTGTCCTGCTCATCTTATTCTCATCTTTTTCCCTTGCTCTGGTCCCATCAAGAGGGTTTGCCGGAGAGGAAAAGGAGGTTGAGATAAAGATAATGATCAAGGATGGCAAATTTAATCCACAAGAGGTAAAGGTAAAGGCAGGCATTAAGATAAAGTTAATAGTCACCAACTCAGATAAATCAGCTTCAGAGTTTGAGAGTGTCGATCTGGACAGAGAAAAGGTTGTCCGTCCAGGGCAGTCAATAACCATATCATTATCTAATCTTGATCCTGGTTCATACGATTTCTTTGATCACTTCCATCCCAAGACACCTCATGGAAAGATCATCGTTGAATAATTAAGGTTTGGAGGTTTTTTACGATGTTTGGGATATTTTTAATTACCTGGAGGGAGGCCCTCGAGGCAGCCCTTATAGTAGGGATACTACTTACCTATCTAAAGAAGATAGGTGAGGCTAAGAATTTCAGGTATATCTATTACGGCGTTATCCTGGCTATTTTGGCCAGCCTGCTTTTTGCCTACTTTTCCAATATAGTAGGACTCCTCTTTCAGGGCTCAAGGGAGGAGATATTCCATGCAGCAATCCTATTCCTTGCAGTAGGTGTACTGACATATATGGTGGTCTGGATGCACCACAATGCCAGGGAGCTAAAGGGCGAGCTGCAGCAGAAGGCAGATGAGGCCCTGGCAACGAAAAAGGTCTGGGCATTGGCTTCACTTGCATTTATCGGTGTCTTCAGGGAAGGCGTAGAGACCGTCCTCTTCCTCTGGGGCCTTCTTCTTGATAGTGGAGATCTGGTATCCTATTACGCTAATATATCGGGCGGTTTTGCCGGTATAGGCCTTGCTGTTTTCATGGCCTGGTTGTTTTTTAAGGGTTTTGGTCATATTGACCTCCGGATCTTCTTCCGGATAACCGGAGTGCTATTATTATTTATTGCTGCAGGTATGCTCTCTACAGCAGTCGGCAAGCTGATAGCAGCGGATATACTTCCTCCCATAATCGATCATGTATGGAATACCTCATGGCTCATCGATGAGCATAAAATTATAGGATCTGTTCTGTCCGGCATCCTCGGATATAAGGCCAGGCCATCGCTGATGGAGATGCTATTCTATATACTGTACTTCCCGACTGTAATAATATGGCTGAAAACCCAGAGGCATGACCTGGCTCAGTAGCTTTTACTAAGGAGAACATAAGTATGACGACATTGTATTTGTCATCTCAAAATCCCCCTCTATCCCCCTTTTCCAAAGGGGGACTTGCTTTTCCCCCTCTTTGGCAAAGAGGGGTCAGGGGAGATTTTAAAAATTTATGTCTTCTTACAAATGAACTTATTAGTAAGTAGCAGCCTTAAAACTCATACCTTATATATGTATAAATATTATCATCCTTATCAAATTGTCCAAAAAATGTAGTAGTATTCGTCCCGCCAAAGATATTAAAGCCTCCGGTAATTGACATCGCATCGTTTATATTATATCTGACCTCAGGAATAAGATAATAGTCATCATCGGTTGGGCTATAGTAGACAAAGAGGGAGAACCTCAATGTCTGATAGTAGTAAAGTTGCGTAAGCCTTAAGGTTATTAGTTCTCTTATGCGGTCTTGACCAGGAGATCCGGCGGGAAGGGATCTGATAAACGCCTCATGGTGGTGCATATACTCAAGATAATATTGAAGGCCCATAGTGAAGTCCTCCCAGATCTGTCTCTGATATCCTAAGAGGAATCTTGTCTGGGGGTTTGGGCGAGTTGGATCTGTCCCACCCCTGTCATCGAGTGAGTCGTAATATCCTGCCTCTAGGCTAATGATACCATCAAGCCCGCTCCCCTGGACACTTGCTCCATATACACCAAGTCGTGGAAAGAAAGAGGTAACAATTGTTGGGTTAGTGACAGAGTCTGCCTTCATGGAAGGGGTATGATAAAAACCTTTATAGGCATAGAGGGCCAGGTCAAGCCCAAGAAGATTTTTATAAGCCCTAAATGCTACCTCGGTATCATCTATATCCGGTTTCGGTTCTATTGTCTCCCTGTTTGCTGTTGATGCAAATGGATCAAATAGAGTAAATCTCTCCTTCGTGGGGAGCGTGTCAGGCTCAAAGAATGGGATGGCAACAAGCTCAAAAGAAAGTAAATCAAAACTAACATTAACCCTTGCACCGTCTGACGCTTTTTTGAGATACTCTATGGGTCTTCCTGAAAATAACGCCTCAAAATTCTTTGGAAAGGTGTCATTTATAAATATTAGATCGCCAATACCCCAGGTTATGATCTGCCTGCCGATCCTTAAATCTATCTGTGGAGTCCTTAAATCGAGGAACCCCTCCCTGAGATCTGTTGAACTGGTCTCTTCTATAGAGTCATGAAATATATCGGCCCTGATAAAAAATGATGTCTCCTTTAGTGATTCGTTAAATCTTAACTGTATCCTCTCATCCCCAACTAGTAAATCCCCTCCGGATATCTTTGCCGAATAGTCAGCTTGGGCAAATCCATGGATCGTAGGTTGGGCCCATGCAGGAAGTATAGATATCAGAATAAGGAGGACTAAGAAAAAGGTTGAGGTTGCAGTCTTCATTTGATCCATTTTTCAGGTGGTTTCTTTAGAAACCGCTCAGTAAATATCTCATCCTCAAGGCCGACGTTATACTCTATCTCCCGGAAGACCGCCTCTGTGCCCTGGCCTGTCTGGAGATTCTTCATGGTGCGTTTAATAATGGTCGGGATATTCTTTATCTCCTTTATCTCTTCCGCAGTAAAAAGCTTATAAAGGGCTCCCCTCTTGTCATAATACTCCTCCTTTATTGGAAGGAAGCTCTTCTTATCTATCCATGAGGTCTTAAAACCATAATTGGCTGATCTCAAATCTTTAGGTACTGCCTTTAAGACATATGTATCCGCCTCTCCCAGCAGTTCCTCCTTTATCAGATCAAAAGAATCATCTTCGATGTCCCTGCCTGATACATCCTCATAGGAGAAGTCTGACCCGACAAAGGATGAGTTCTTATCAGCGGCAGCGATCCTCTTTACAAGGTTGAGTGCAGGAATAAAGAGCCAGCGATCATCATCCTTTTTGGGATACTTGTAAACCATGAAGGTGGTATCCCTCACATCGGCCGGCTGATAGAAATATATATAGTATCTCTGTTCACCCCCCTCCTGGAGGTTCTTCCTTAACATGGTCATCTCCCTGATCCTCTCCTTTCCATCCTTACTTATAAGCCTCATATAGATCCGGGCCCTCATGTCCTTACCCGGATAGAATAGCGCGATCTGGGATCTCCTTGCTATCTCATCAGGCGAAGGATTATTTGAAGCAAAGACATAAAAAATAGGGATTAAAGATAGTAGAATAGAAAGCAGAGACAAAGAATATATTTTTTTTAGTCTCATCTTTTCTCCTTTATATTTAGTAGGGTTTTTCTCCAAAGATAGATGATTGGCGGTAGGAAAAGGAGTGTTGCCAGGGCGCTTAATAGCATTATCGCCGCCATAAAGACACCTACTGTGATGTAAGGTGTCAGGCTTGAAAATATCATGACAGAAAAACCCAGTGCAAAGAGGATCGCGTTCTTTATGATCCCCTTTCCGGGCCTTCCTACTACCCAGACCAGGGAGCCTTCAAGATCCCCTGTCTCTTTAAATCTCTGCTGGAACCTCCGGATCAGGTGGATGGAAAAATCGACAGCAAGACCCAGCGAGAGGGTAGACAAGACAGAGATAGGCATATCAAAGTCCTTCCCGATCCACCCCACAGAGCCATATATTACAATGATTGTAAAGATAAGAGGGATAAAGGCTATAAGGCCCCATCTGATAGAGTAAAAATCGAGGGCAAGCAGGGCCAGGACCAGCAGAAGCGATGCAATAAACCCGCTTATCATCCCATAGAGGACCTCATCATTCCAGACCTTATTGAAATATGCGATCCCTGCAGGCATGACCTTAAAGCTGAGATTGCTATTCCTGTTTTCAAACACCTTGACCTTGTCTATCACACCATTAATTGCAGAGGCATCCCATGATTTTAACATTACAACGATATTTGCCTTCTCAAAGGGATAGTCTACCAGGGTATCAAGCTCCCTCGGCCTTGATGACATCCCCATTAGAAATAGATACTGTCCGATAATCTCCGGCGATCCTGGGATAGAGTTGAATTTAGGATCATTATCATGGATGACAAGGTTCATATGCCTTATTAGATCAACGATAGAAAGGGTCTTTCCCACATAGGGGGCGCTCTTTATCTCATCTTCAAGGGCCTGCAGCTTTCTCAATGTCTCAGGCTGTTTCATCATATCAGATTTATTAGATATGGCAACTATGTATGCGGCTGATGTCCCGCCAAGTCTGTCATTCATCACCGAGTCCGCTACCCTGATATCAGATCCCGGCTTAAACCAGCTGATCATATTATTATTCACCCTTATCTGGAAGATCCCTGCGATCGAGACAAGGAGGAGAACCAGGCCAACGATCAGGATGATACCCCTTTTGGCAAGACTAATATCTCCCATCCTATGGAGGAGGCTATCCTTATCCTTCTCTTTTCCATTAACCTTCTGGGCGGAAATAAACCTTTTTTCATCGATAAGCGAAAGTATTGCCGGGATAAGGGTAAAGCTCATAAGCAGGACAACAAGTGTCCCAAAGGCAACAAATAGGCCGAAGACCTTCACAGGGACAATAGGCCCTATAGCAAGGGAGGCAAAACCAGCCGCCGTAGTAAGGTCCGAGAGGATGACGGCCCTCCCAACCGCCCTCATTGTCTCTCTTATAGCCGGCCCCTTCTCCCCTGCCTCCCTGATCCGGTAGGAGAACTCATTGAATATATGGATATTGTCTGTAGATATAGCCATAAGAAAGACAGGGATCATGGAGCTCATGATATGGACAGTAAAACCTGACCAGATCAAAAATCCCATGGCCCATATAATGGAGATGATGGCAACGGCCATATTCGCTATAATCATGGTAAGGTTCCTGAACATGAGATAGAGGGCGATCATCATTATGATACCTGCAATGGGGGAGAAGAGGGCCATCTGGAGAAACATGTCGTGGCCGAATGTATCCCTGGCTATAGGGTCACCGGCAAGGTAATACCCTTCCTTTCCTTCCCCCTTAATTCTATTAACTATGCCCATTATCTCCCCTGCAATCTCCCTTCCATCTGCCCCATCCTCAAGAGGGACATAGATGGCGGTTGTCGTCGTATCCTTTGATATGAGCCGGTCAACAAGGAGTGGATTTGACATGATAGACTTTTTTAGGATCTCTAACTCATCTATGCTGTCCTTCCTCCGGGTCCTGGGGAGATCAGAAAGAATAGGTCTCATAGTGATAGACCCGCTATCTGTTACAATATTTTCTGACGTGGTAAGGCTTATGATGTCCTGGGCGGCCACGCCTTTTAATTTAAGTATTTCATCGGTGATGGTTGCTATCCGATCAAGACTTTCCCTGTTTATGATCCCTCCCCTATTGGTAATCCCCAGGACTATAGTGTCTTTATGGAGTGAGAACCAGGTCTCTACCTGATCATTATCAACCCTTACCTTTGAGGCAGGCGGGAGCATATTCTTTGGGTCTGTATCAGTCTTTGCATTTCTTAACTGAGTACCAAACAGGATAGTGATAAATAAAATCAAAATGATAGTGGTCCACGGGTTATTGATAGACCATCGGACTAAAATATTTGATTGATCTCTTCTATCCATATGCCTATATCAATTAGAGCTCAACTGGAATGCCAAATAACCTGGCGCCAAGCTCAAGGGCAAGTTTTAATGCCTCACGCCTGGTACCAAATGGGGCAAGCCACCATTGCTCAAATAGGACCTTACCAAGATGCCAGCTCTTTCCAGTCCCTTTTAGCTGGATCTCCGGGGAAGGTTCGGCAAAGAAGTTTCCAAAAGCGAGGCCTGCCCGGCCATCTCCAGCCTCCAGCATGCAGTAACCCATCCCCTGAAATTTAGCATTGGCAGCACTGCCCGTAATCTCTGTTGCAATGTTGTGCGCCACTACCTCGGCCTGGGCGTGGGCAAATACCCCTGCCTTAGGGAGCATCAGCGGCACATCCGGCCTCCAACGGCCTGGAATAGGGACGGCAGCAACATCACCAATGGCATAGACATTCTCATTTCTGGCTGCCAGTGTGGCGCGATCAACCGGTATCCACCCCGCCTCGTTAGCCAGCCCCGCCTCCCGGATTATACTTGGGCCACGATGAGGAGGGATTGCCGCAAGGAGATCATACCCCGCCCTCTCCTTGCCTTCGAATATAAGTTCCCTGCCTTGCGGGCTGACAGATATCAGTTTATGCAAAGGGTGAAAGTGTATGCCCTTTGCCTCAAGCATCTGCCTGACTTCCCCGCCAAGCTTAGGCCCTGCAACAGGCATAGGCTGAGGCTCCGGGGTAAAAAGATGAATCTCTACCTTATCCCGAAGCCCTCTCTTGCGAAAGAAATCATCGAAGAGCATGGAGGCCTCATGCGGCGCGCCGGGACATTTGTAGGGTAGCGCACCTACTACTTTGGCCAAGGTCCCGCCCTTGAACCCCTTAAGTGTATCTTGCAGCCTTTTAGCTCCATCTATTGTGTAAAATGTATGGGCAGCCTCTGCCAGACCAGGGATGATCTCAGGGGCAAGCTCTGCGCCCAATGCTATGATTAGGTAATCATAGTCGAATCTTCCGGTATTTACTTCAACAAAACGGCCGGCAAGGTCGATTCGGCGGACCTCGGCCTGGACCACCTTAATGCCAGGCTTAACCAGTTGGCTTGTCTTTCGGGAAATCTCCTCAGGCCTCCTGTCTCCGGTCATAACCCAGAGGAAAGAGGGGGAAAAGGCAAAAGACTCATTTCTGTCTATTATGGTAATCTCATGCTGTCCACCCAAAAGACTGCGTAGCCTGTTGGCCGCTGCCTGCCCGCCGATACCCCCACCTAAAATAATGATCCTCTTTTTTATCATTTCTTTCTCCTTATTAATCTCTTGCCCTCTCTTAGCGAGGTAGGGGCAATTCATGAATTGCCCCTACCTATAATATATTTATATGAAGATATGATGCTATAATAAACATTAAAGGATAACTTATTATATCAGGAGATAGCTATCGCAAGTATCCATGGAAATATCATTGGCCTAAAACCAAATCAGATCAAAAACCTTGAAAGGATCTACCGCAGACGCATACCGCCTGATAAGGTAATATCATATGAGCTCGCAAGACACATTACGGAAATCTCATTTGAGATAGGACGTCAGGTAGGGCTTATTGCGGACAGACAGGGGAATATCATACATGTAATAGTCGGGGATCAATCGGAGATATTGATCCCCGATCTCTCTGATTGGCGTCTGGGGAAAAAGCGCCTTCGCGGTGTAAGGTGTATCCATACACATTTGAAAAATAGCCCGTTGGATCAGGGGGACATAACAGACCTCTCGCTCTTAAGGCTCGATCTGATGGCTGCCCTGGGTATCGGTGATGACGGCCTTCCGGGCAATATCTATATGGCGCACCTCCTTCCTCCCAACCCGGATGCAAAGGTCTATGAGGTCCATAGAGGGATTCCCTTCTTTAAATTAGATCTGGATCTTGAGAGATTCCTCTCTTCCATAGAGGATGAGATAGCAAGGGCCGAGAAGGAGACCTTTGATGTAAGGGACAGACGGGAGAGGGCGCTCTTAGTCTCTGTATCAACGGGAAGCAGGTCGGATCAGGCCGACTCTATTGAGGAATTAAAGGAACTTGCGAGATCAGCAAACCTCCATGTTATAGGGAACATTTTCCAGAGACCCAAGAAAATAGACCCGCGATACCTGATGGGGAGCGGGAAAGTCAAGGAGCTTGTCATTAAGGCCCTTCAGGAGGGGGCAGAACTTGTTGTCTTTGACAGGGACCTTACCCCTGCCCAGTTGATGGCGATCAGCACGATAACCGAGATGAAGGTGATCGATCGGACCCAGCTAATTCTTGACATATTTGCCCAAAGGGCAAACAGCATGGATGGTAAGATTCAG
Organism: uncultured Nitrospirota bacterium; assembly: GCA_964481895.1. Classification (GTDB taxonomy): domain Bacteria; phylum Nitrospirota; class Nitrospiria; order JACRHA01; family JACRHA01; genus JACRHA01. The sequence continues at coordinate 11,945 of CAYZUL010000030.1, forward strand.
GTAGAGCTCGCCCAGTTAAAATACCGCCTGCCGAGACTCTCAGAGAGGAGCACTGCACTATCCAGGCTCACAGGGGGAATTGGAGGAAGGGGACCTGGTGAAACGAGGCTCGAGATTGACATGAGGAGGGCAAGAGACAAGATAGCCCACCTTGAAAAACAACTCGATGCCTTAAGCAGGAGCCGGTCTGAAAGGGCAAAGAAGAGGAAGCAGAGCGGAATACCCATCATATCTATAGTAGGATATACCAATGCAGGTAAATCTACACTGCTGAATGTCCTGACAGAGAGCAGCGTACCAACCAGGGATCTCCTGTTTTCAACGCTTGATACCTCGACCAGGCGGCTCAGGTTCCCGAGGGAGAGAGAGGTCATCATGACGGACACCGTTGGTTTCATAAATGAGCTTCCGAAAACCCTGATCGGTGCCTTCAGGCCGACCCTTGATGAACTTCAGGATGCCGATCTGCTCCTCCATATAGTAGACATAAGCAATCAAAGATTTGAAGATCAGATGAAGTCTGTAGAAAAAATTCTTGTGGAGATCGGCCTTGATAAGATACCGGTACTTTATGTTTTCAATAAGGTTGACAGGGCAGACAAGGAACAGGCGGAAATCTATGCAAAAAGGTATAATGCAGTATTGGTATCTGCTATAAACAGAGATGGCCTGGACAGGCTCCTGGAAGAGATAGAGAAGAGGATATGGACCAACAGGCTTGATCCGGCATCTATCATCCCTCTCCCTTCACCCTCCTTATCTCCTGTGTGAGGGATACTGTATCCTGATGGGATGAAGTGAAGTTGCCAACGGCCAGAAGTTTAACTATACTAAGCTATAACAATGATGTCCCTGGGCTTCACAACATTCTACCAATATATTTATCCGGGGGCGGCTTTATGAAGCACCACAAGAGTCATATGAGGCCGGTGCCGAAACCTGGTCGGCCTTGCCCTAACAGGCCAAAAACGATTTCCTATCATTCAATCCAGATCCTAAAGGATATCCCATATTTATCAGGCCTAAGTCTGACCTCTCTTGAGGCCCTCGCCGTTCGGTGCAGGCCAAAGGCACTTCGGGCCGGCCAATTTGTCTTTTTTGGAAGGCGATCCCTGCTCGGCTCTTTACATTGTTGAATCGGGACAGGTGAAGTGTTACCGGGCAAGTGCTGATGGACGAGAACAGACCATGAAGGTATTCGATCAACCCGGAGACACCTTCTGTGTCGCATCCGCCTTTCAGATAGGGCATCACATTGTGACGGCTCTGGCAATGACTGACACCCGACTTCACGCGCTTGACGTAGACACGGTAAAAAACGTTATCCGTGAACATCCATCGGTTGCACTTAGTTTAGTTATTGCTGCAGGCGATCAAATGAAGAGTTTAGTAGATCTGGCCGAGGCCCTCTCGCTAAAAACAGTGACATCCCGCCTCGCAAAATTTCTGTGTGATCTGGCCCTTACTGAAGGTATGCGTATCGGCACAGAGATCCGGCTACACCGCAATCGCCACTCTGAGGAGGAGCTTGCGTCCATGATCGGCACCGTTCGGGTCCATATCTCAAGGAGCCTGAAGAATCTAGTCAGTGCCGGCGCCATCAGGCTTGATCGGAAGGTCATCCTCATCCCCGACCTGAGCATCCTCGAACAGTTCTCCCGGGAGAATTGCCGAACCCGCTGAAACACCGCATTTGCCGGCCCCTGTCCTTGCAAGGAATTAACCCTGATATCGGTCCAATCCCTTTCACGCCGCCTCACATCGAACCCGTAACATTTGTTACATACAACCACCCCTTTTCCTTGCTTTAATTACATAAGATCGCATGGGTCAATATTATGTCAAACCAATAAAAGGAGGCATGAAAAATGAAGAAGGCAATAGTTACTACAGTGGTAATCTCACTATTGTCAGCCGGGGGTGTGCTGGCAGTGGAACAGGACAAAACACACCAGACAATGCACGAAATAATGATGAAACAGGAGGGGCTGAAACCGGATGAAAGGATCGAGATCAAACTCCCAGAACCTATGAAGGTGATGCAGAAGAGGATGATGCGCCAGCATATGGACACCATCGCCGAGATTGCGGCAGCGCTGGCTGCCAGCAACCTCAGCAGGGCGGCTCAGGTTGCAAAAGAAGAGCTCGGCTGGAGCGAGAAGTGGCAACAGGAATGCGAAATGCTGGCGAAGATGACCGGCGAGCCTGATATCCTGAAGCTAGGAATGGCTATGCACTTCAAGGCCGATGAGTTGGCAGATACGGCAAAGGCAGGGAACAGGGACAAGGCCCTCCTGCATCTGTCCGGGCTTATCAATAACTGCAATGCCTGCCATAACAAATTCAGGCATTGATACTAAACGACTATGGGTCGGTAAAACGCAATACCGATCTTAACTTTTATTGTCCTTGTGATAGAGCCCTTACCCCTCTCCCTTCACCCTCTTTATCTCCTCTGTGAGGAGGGGTATTATCTCGAATAGATCACCAACAAGGCCATAATTTGCTATTTTAAATATAGGCGCCTTCGGGTCTTTATTTATGGCTACGATATACTTGGATGATGACATACCTGCCTGATGCTGGATGGCGCCTGATATACCGCAGGCTATGTAAAGTGTCGGAGAGACTGTCTTCCCCGTCAAACCCACCTGGTATGCATGCGGCTTCCAGCCCGCATCAACCGCGGCCCTTGATGCCCCTACAGCAGCCCCAAGCGCCTGGGCAAGCTCTTCTATAATCTTGAAATTTTCCGGACCCTTCAATCCCCTCCCCCCTGATACTATAATGCTTGCCTCTGTCAGCTCAACCGTGGAGCCGGAACCGGCAAGCACCTCCCTTACTACCGCCCTTATCGTGCCCTGATCAGGGTTAACAGGGGCTTTTTCAATCTTCACGTCGGGATTCTCCATGGGTTCTATAGCGGAGAAGACATTCGGTCTCAAGGTGACAACCTGATATTCCGGCCGTGAGAACGATAGCTCTGCCCATACCTTTCCGCCATACATAGGACGCGTCACAGATATGAGGCCGGATTCATCCATATCCAGGACAATGCAATCTGAGGCAAGACCAGCCCTCAGTCTTGCCGCAAGTACCGGGGCTAGGTCTTTACCCAGCGCGGTGGCACCCATTAGAATTGCAAGAGGCTTTATCCGGCCGGCAAGGTCTGATATTACACAACTATATACTTCGGAGGAGTACATGGATAATACCGTGTCATCGGCAAGGTATATCCGGTTTGCACCATACCCTGATACCACCTTTGCCATATCATCAAGGCTGCTCCCTACAATAAGGGCATATACATCGGCATTGATCTTTCCTGAAAGTCTCCTTGCAACCCCAAGTGCTTCAAACGAAACCTTCTTGATCTTCCCATTTCTCTGTTCGATAAAAACAAGTATACTGCTCATAAATGCCCCGCTCAATAACCCCCACCCGCCTCTCCCTTAGTTTAAGTGGGAGGATTAAGGAGGGAGTTAATGATTATTATTGTTTGGAACAATGGCTGCCATCTGTTTTCTCCTCTCCTCCATCCGCTTTATAAGCCTCTCTTTGGAGACACTGACCCCATGTTTTATAAAGCACTCCCTGAGTCTGTCATACTCCTCAATAAGGGTCTCTGCCGTGGATGTGTATCCAAACCTTATTATCTTAACCCTGTCCTTAATGCCAAGAAAGGATTGCATGAAGATCATGGTCTCAGTAGATTTAGGTGCAATCAAGCAAAATGATATATCCGGGTACTGGTACTGATACCTCTTCATGGCAAGATAGAACCTGGATTCAGTGTTGATCTTCATCGCCTGATCCGCAATAGTTGCGAAACCTTTCTCCTTGATCCTCGCACACTTGCCGCCTATGGTCGGGATGCAGACCTTCTCCCGGTCATTGTTCAGGTGAACAACAGGGTTTATCAAAATGGTAAGCCTGGCCCCTTTATCAAGTGCAATATCAAAGAGGGGTATCCTTCCGACCCCGCCATCTATATAATCCTTTCCTTTAACAGTAACAGGGCAGAAAAATATAGGGACAGCAGATGAGGCTATGATCGCCCTCGGTATCGGCACGTCTTTATTGCCATCATCTCCAAAGACCGTATACCTCCCTGTATCCAGGTCTGTGGCAGGTATATAAAGTTCCTTTTTTAATCCCATGAAGGCATCGGAGAGGCCGTTTTCTTTTAAAAGCCTTGTAAGATATTTTTCAAATGGTTCGAGGGTATAAAAACCACTTGGCTGGCACTCCTGGAAAAGATCTAACAGGTCCATAAAGTAGACCTCCTCATTCGTCTTGAAGTAATATTTGATTACCGGTACGATGCTCTTTGCCAGTCTTCCCAGTGATCTGACGACCTCAACCCATGCCAGGCCAAAGATATCCTTCCGTTCAAAGTAATAGGTACTCTCTTTCTGTCCCAGGTTTACAAGGAAAAGCTCTTCCGGGGATACATTGTTTGCAATAAGCGCAGCAGCTGTTGCCCCGGCACTGACACCTATATATATGTCAAAGTCGCGTACACTGAACCCCTCCTCAAGAAAATCATCCAGGGCGGTCAATGAACCTATCTCGTATAACCAGCCGGTAATCCCGCCACCGGATAGGGCCAGCGCAATTTTACCATCCCTTTTATTAGCCAAAGAGTACCTCAATCAAATGGGTGGTATGGCTAAAATCCAACCTTAGCCTCTTCCCTTAAAAGCTTTACAAGCTCTCTAACCGCCTCCCTGGGCTCACCCTCTATGATCCTCCCGGATTCCCTTTTTGGCGGGAGAGACATACTTCTTATAGCAAGTCCCGGGCTTGTACCCAAACCTTTTAGCTCTCCTATCCCTATCTCTTTCAGCGGTTTCTGCTTGGCCTTCATAATCCCCGGAAGTGAGGCATATCTAGGTTCATTCAAACCCTTTTGACATGTAAAGATTGCCGGAAGGGGGGTCTCAACCACCTCCAGACCGCCTTCTATCTGACGGTGGGCCACAGCTATTTTCTTTGATATATCTATCTCAAGTTTGTTTATCACCGCAACGTGAGGGAGACCAAGGAACTCACCCACCTGAATGCCAACCGAAGCGTTATCATCATCAACCGCCTGTTTTCCAAAGAATATGATGTCACACGGGATCCCCTTTAAAACCTCTGCCAGGGCCATCGCCGTAGACAATGAATCGATACCGGGGAAGCCTTCGGTGTTTATATGTATAGCCTGATCCGCACCCATGGCAAGACATGTCCTGAGCGCCTCAGCTGCCTTTGGAGGCCCGAGCGTAACTACCAATACCTCTCCGCCAAACCTTTCTCTTATCCTTAGGGCCTCCTCAACACCGAATTCATCGTAAGGATTTACCACGTAGCTCAGGTCGGACCTATCAATATCCATACCATTCTTATCTATTCTTATCCTGGATTCCGTTGCGGGAACCTGTTTTATACAAACAACGCTTCTCATCTTATTCTTCGGCTATCAGGCCTCTATCCTTGAGAACCTTTGTAAAACATCTTACAACCTCTGGATCGAATTGGGTGCCTGAATATCGCTTTATCTCCTCAAATGCCTCCTTATAAGACATCGCTTTTCTATACGGCCTGGTTGTGGTCATGGCATCGAATGCATCGGCAACTGCAACTATCCTGGCGCCAAGGGGTATATCTTTCCCCTTCAGGCCTTTGGGATAGCCCCCTCCATCATATTGTTCCTGGTGAGATCCTATAATCACAGAGCTGCTCTTTAATGATTCGATCGAATCTATGATCTTGACACCAACCGTAGGGTGGGATTTCATTATGTCATATTCTGTCTTGTCGAGTTTCCCAGGTTTGAGAAGGATATTATCAGGTATGCCTATCTTTCCAAGGTCATGAAGAAGTCCGGCGATCCTGATATCAGCAATCTCGTCGCTGCCTAAGCCAATCTCCCTCGCAATAGCAGTAGAATATTCCGATATATGATGCATATGTCCCACAGTATAGGAATCCCTCGCCTCTACTGCTGCCGATAGCGCGATAATGGTACTGAGATATGAGTCCTCAAGCCGCATGTAGAGCCTTGCATTCTCAATAGCAATTGCTGCCTGTCCGCACAGGACAGAGAGCATCTCCTGGTCTGAATGGGTAAATTTGTCCTCACGCCTGGTCTTGCTCAGGTTTAATACCCCTATAACCTTCTCCTTGATAATCAGGGGGACGCAGAGGGCAGAAGAGATCCCCCCGTCCCTCATAGACTCAAGCAGGTTCGGGTCCAGCCCGGAACCATCACTTATTATGAGGGGGGAACCTTTTTCTGCCACCCATCCTGCAATCCCCTCTCCTACCTTCTCACGGGATGAACCGACAAGTTCAGGCGGGAGGCCGCTCGATGCAGCTATCCTGAGTTCCCCCCTCTTCTCATCGATGAGCATCAATGACCCCCGGTCGGCCTTTGTCCCCCTTATTGCGGTATCGACTATTGTACTTAAGAGTTGGTCCAGGTCCATCTGCGACATAAGCATTTTTGCGGTCTCGAAGAGCGGCATAAGAGCCCGGAGCCTGACATTCTCCTTCGTCAGCCTGCTTTTTATGAATGCATCATGGACAGATTCTTTGAACTCCTTTATGGTAAAGGGCTTCATTAAGAATCCCTGGACTCCGAGCCTCAGCGACTCGATAGCCGTCTCCACTGTGCCATGCCCTGTAATGACAACAATTGGGATCTCGGCATCTATCTCTCTTATGGATATGATAAACTGGAGTCCGCCCATACCTGGCATCATTATGTCTGTCAGGATAAGGTCAAAGGACTCATACCCAACCATCTTGAGTCCTTCTATTCCATTAGATGCCGATCTGACCTGATAGTCCTCGGAGGTCAGTACTGCCGTACATAGCTGCCGGATCGATTCTTCATCGTCAATTATTAAAATCTTTTCCCTGGACATCGCTTTAGACCTCAGCCTCGTTTACAGGCAATCTTACAGTAAATTTAGTCCCCTCTCCCACCGAACTTTCCACATCGATCTTACCACCATGCCTCTCAATTATCCCGAGTGATACCGACAACCCTAGCCCGGCGCCTGAAACCTTATCCTTTGTGGTAAAAAAAGGCTCAAATATCCTTGGTAGCATCTCAGTCTCAATCCCCCTCCCTTTATCAGATACAGAAACTGCTATATATCTTCCGGCCAGGAAACTCTTCACTGTCAATGTTCCCCCATGCGGCATAGCATCCATTGAATTGTTTATGATATTCAGGAATACTTGCTCTATCTGACTCACATCAACCAGTATATCAGGAAGTCCTTCTGCATATTCTTCTTTAATCGCTATATTTGATGCCCTGGCAGGCCCGGTTACGAGGGAAAGGACAACTTTTAATATGCGCTTTATATCTACCGTCTCCCTCTTAGGTTCCACCTGATGGGCAAAATCGAGGAGCTTTTTTACTATCTCCCGGGCCCTCAATCCTTCTCCCTCTATGATCTTTAGCTGCGCTGTCCGCTCCGGATCTGACTCTGACTCTACAAGGAGGGATGTATATCCAATGACACTTGTAAGGGGATTATTTATCTCATGGGCAATATGACCTGCAAGTTCGCCGACAGCAGCCAGCCTTGCTGAGTGGATTAGCTGATCCCGTGTAGATTTAAGCTCATCCATCCTTGCCCTTAATTCCCTCATCTTCTGCCTTAACCCAATATCCTTATCTTCCAGAGAGGCAAGCATGTTATTAAAGGATGATGAAAGCCTTCCAATTTCATCCCCTGAAGAAATATTGAGCCTTCGCGTAAAAATGCCTCTTTTTATATCCTCTTCTGCAATACCTTCAATGGCCCCGGTAATCTCCTCTATCGGACTTAATATAAAGCCTACAAAAAAATAGGAGAATATTACAATAAATACTATTATAGTGGCGGTTGAAGTTGCACCGGCCCAGAAGATCTTCATTGTTTTTCCTCTGACCCCTTTTAATGATAACCTGATCGCTACAGAACCAACTTTTGAGTCATTGGAATATATGGGTATGGAAAAATTAAATGCCCTTTCACCTCTCCAGGCCCTTCCTCCTCTGCCTGTGTTAACCTCCCCGCCTATAGAAACCTCTTCAAAAGATACCCCGGATTCGTCCTTTATGTTTAGTACCTTTTTGCCCTCCACATCATTAAATATCTTGCCTCGGTCTTCAATGTTGGTGTGGGCCAATACCTTTCTGTGATTATCAAGGACAATCCCATATACAATATCAGGGTCATTTTTAATATCGTTCATAATACGATCCAACATAGGGAGATCACCAACTAAAACACCATATAAACTATCTTTTGCAACCTTCTTTGCTATCAATACCCCCTTCTCTTTAAGTTCGTCTTCGAGTGAACCTGTTATCTTATATGTAAGTATTCCGCTTAATATAACCGCATTAAGAATTAGGAAGGCACCAATCATTACGGCAAGCTTGACCTTAAGGCCAATTCCTGATCTTTCTGTTATCCCCATCCTCCCCTTTTTAACAGATCCTCGGCAATTATTAATCTCTGGATCTCATTTGTCCCCTCGAATATCCTGT
>CAYZUL010000030.1:20586-29065 GCA_964481895.1 uncultured Nitrospirota bacterium
AGATCCTCGGCAATTATTAATCTCTGGATCTCATTTGTCCCCTCGAATATCCTGTTTATCCTGGCATCCCGGTAGAATCTCTCAATCGGGTATTCGCTCATATACCCCATGCCTCCATGGATCTGGAGTGCCTTATCAACAATCCTACAAAGCGCCTCGGAGGCAAACATCTTGCATATAGCTGATTCCCTGGAGAACCTCATCCCCTGATCGTACATCCATGCCGTCCGGTAGACAACTGACTCCATCTGGTAGATCTCGGCGGCCATCTCAGATAACATCCACTGGATCGCCTCAAAGCTAGAAATGGGCTGTCCAAACTGCACCCTCTTTTTGGAAAACTCCAGTGAGAGGTCCAGCATCTCCTTTGACGCGCCCAAGGAGCCGGCAGATAACGACACTCTGCCAAGATCAAGGGTCTTCATGGCTGCCTGGAATCCCTTTCCGATCTCTCCAAGGACCCGCTCCTTTGGAACCCTCATCTCCTGAAAGATAAGTTCCGTAGAACTTGAGCCCCTGATCCCCATCTTATCGTCGACCTTCCCCACAATGAAACCGGGGGTCTCCTTATCTACAATAAATCCTGTTATCCCCCCCTTTGCGCCAAGGGACTTGTCAGTGACTGCAAAGATAACTATTATATCCGCAAAATTACCATTTGTGATCCAGATCTTGCTCCCGTTGATAACAAAATAATCTCCGTCCCTGACAGCCGATGTCTGGATATGTGCCGCATCAGAGCCGGCCTGTGGCTCTGTAAGGGCAAAGGCCCCAAGTTTTTTCCCTTGTGCCATTACAGGGAGGAAGGTCTCCCTCTGTCCTTCATTACCGCCAAGGTAGATCGACATCATTGCAAGCCCGATATGGGCGCCAATAGTAACCGCGGTTGATGAACATCCCCTTGAGAGCTCTTCAAGCATAATACAGTAACCTGTCTCACCTGCACCAGATCCGCCATATTTCTCCGGAAAGGGGATCCCAAAGAACCCGAGGGAGGCTGCTTGGTCTATCAGTTCCCTTGGGACATGCTTTTCCTTGTCTATCTTGTGTCCGAGGGGCTTTACCTCCTTATCGGTAAAGCCCTTTACCATCTCCCTCAGCATCCTCTGTTCATCGGTGAAGGTAAAGTCCATTTGATACCCCTTTGTAAGGGCACAGTGCACTGTACCCCTACTCAATCTATCTAATATTTATCGGAATACTATCACCTGTCCTTGAACCTTGGTTGCCGTTTCTCGATAAATGCACCAAGGCCTTCCCTCATATCCTCTGTCTCACAGATAGACCCAAAATAGACCGACTCGATAGATAATCCCTCTTCAAGAGAAACCCTGTACCCCTCCCTGATTGACCTCATAGCAGACCTGACCGCAACCATACCCTTTGAAGATATCTTCTTTGCGACGCCTGTGGCCTCCCTGATCAGATCCTGGTCTGGCGTAACCCGGCTTACCAGTCCAATCGACCTGGCCTCCTGGGCAGATATCATATCGCCTGTCAATATCATCTCAATCCCCCTGGAGGGACCGACAATCCTTGGGAGCCTCTGTGTGCCTCCGAACCCCGGTATTATACCGAGGTTTATTTCGGGAAGTCCGAATCTGGCCCTCTCTGCTGCAATCCTGATATGACAAGTCATGGCCAGTTCCAGTCCGCCTCCCAGGCAGTGGCCATTTATGGCTGCTATAACCGGCTTGTCCATCTGTTCGATCCTTCCCAATATACTATGTCCATGCCGGGCTAGCGCCTCTCCCTCTTTTGACGAAGAAATCTTACTTATCTCCCTTATATCGGCCCCTGCTATGAAGAAATTACCTGCCCCAGTGAATATAATTGCCCTGATGTTGATATCCGCCGCCAGTCCGCTAAAGACACTATCAAGCTCCTGGATGACCTTGCTGTTTAGCGCATTGGCAGGCGGATTGTCAATGACAACCTTTCCTATGCCATCCTCTGTGCTGACCTTAAAATATTGGAATTCCAAGTTCATCTCCTTATCCCTTATCCCTTTAATCCTCCAGCACAAATATAATCTCCATCGTAACCCTGTATTCCGCTATCTTCCCCTTCTCTATCCTTGCCTTCTGCTCAAGCACCTTGATACCTGTCAGGTTTCTAATGGTCTTATTCGCCCTCTTCAGGCCCTCCTGAACTGCCTCCTGCCACCCTTTTTGAGAGGATGCTGTAATCGTTGTAACCCTTGCTACTGCCATCTTGATCACCCCCTTTTTAATGTTTAATACACAAAAAATCCCCTGCCGCCCTTTACACCAAGAAATCCTGCCCCGACCATCCTCTTTAACATAGGCGCCGGCCAGAATCTGTGCCCCAAATCATTTTTGTATTGCTGTAGCTCCTCTAATACACGATCTATACCGACTTGATCTGCATAGTGGAGCGGTCCCCCTTTGTCCTGGGGAAAACCTGTCCCTGTTACCATGGCAATATCTACATCCGATACAGATGATATCCCCTCCTGGAGGACCATAACCGCCTCATTTATCATGGCCAACAGGAGCCTGTCAGACGAGTAGGACGATTTTTTGGCGCCTTTCTCCTCCTGAATCCTCTTTATAATCGGGTCGAGATGGCTATCTTTTCCCTCTGTGTAATCATAGAATCCCTTCCCGATCTTCGTACCGAGATAACCCTCTCTTGCCATCTCGTACAGTATTGAAGCAGGCTCTATCCTGGGACCGTATGAATCATAGAGTATATCTGCCACCCTTGCGGCAACATCTATGCCGATCATGTCCAGCAGGGCAAAGGGTCCCATAGGCATTCCAAAGGATACCATAGAGGCATCTACATCCCTGACCGTCGAAGATCCCTCCTGAAGTACAAATGCAGCCTCATTCAGATAGGGCATAAGGAGCCTGTTGACAAGAAATCCCGCTGTCTCCCTCACCTTAATAGGTATCTTTCTCAGGCCCTCTGCAAAGGCAACAATATCGTCTATGGTCTCTGAAGAGGTGGCAAGTCCGGGTATCAACTCCACAAGCTTCATAGCATAGGCAGGGTTGAAGAAGTGGATACCGATTACCTTCTCAGGTCTTCTTGTGGCTGCCCCTATTGCAGATATCGACAGGGAAGATGTATTTGTTGCAAGGATAGCATGCTGCGGGGTAACGGAATCTAGCTCTGAGAATATCTTCTTTTTTACCTCCATGTCCTCTAATGCGGCCTCGATAACTATATCCACGTCGATAAATCCTTCATATCCCGTAGTAACAGATATGAGGGCCATCTTCTGTTCCATCTCAGCATGGGTCATCTTTCCCTTGTCAACCCTTGCCTGGTATATCTTTCTGATAGCGCCAATCCCCTTATTAACAGCGGTCTCATCGATATCTTTTAATATAACCGGGAGTCCTGAATAAGATATTACCTGGGCTATCTGGGAACCCATGGTCCCTGCGCCAATGACTGCTGCCTTGTAGATATACATTATCCCCTCTCCAGTACCATTGCAGCTCCCTGCCCGCCTCCTACGCAGAGCGATGCCAGACCCAGGGTCAGGTTTCTTCTCTTCATCTCATTCAGGAGTGTAAGGACAAGCCTACCGCCGCTCATGCCCACAGGGTGTCCAAGGGCAATCGATCCGCCGTTAACATTGACAATCTCTCGATTCAGGCCCAATGCCTTTTCTACAGACAGGTACTGCGCTGCAAAGGCCTCATTTACCTCTATCAACCGAATATCTTTTAGTGTTACCCCTGCCTTTTTTAGCGCCAGAGGTATGGCCTCTGCAGGCCCTATCCCCATCCTGTCAGGCTCGACACCCACAAATGCATAAGATCTGACAAGGCCCAGGGGCTCCACCCTTAACTCCTTTGCCTTCTCAGAAGAGGAAACGGTAAGCGCCACGGCGCCATCGTTCAGTTGGCATGAATTTCCGGCAGTCACTGTCCCGCCCTCTTTGAATATAGGAGGATAGAGGGAGAGTTGCTGCATAGTCAAGGCAATATTCGGCCCCTCATCCTGGGAGAATGGTTCAGGCGGAACCCCTCTTCCAGCAGCCTTTTTTGGCACCATTACGGTCGCAATCTCATCCTTAAATTTACCCTCCCTGATGGCACGAAACGCCTTCTTGTGGCTCTCAATAGCAAATTTATCCTGCTCATCCCTTGATATCTTAAACTCCTCTGCAAGGTTCTCTGCGGTATATCCCATGACCTGCCCGCAGAAGGCATCAGTAAGGCCCTCCCAGATACTATCTATCATCTGGGAGGGCCTGAGCCTCTTGCCCCAGCGCATGTCCCTGCTGACATATGGCGCCTGGCTCATAGACTCAGTCCCGCCAACGATCTGAAGGTCTGCATCACCTGCTATTATGTTCTGGCAGGCAGATGCTATGGCCTGCATCCCGGATGAGCAGTTTCTCTGAACGGTATATGCCGGAATTCTATGTGAAAGTCCGGCCATTAGCGCGATTACCCGCGCCACATTGGCTGCGTCGCTGTACTGGCCGACAGACCCGAAGATAACCTCCTCAATCATCTCAGGGTCTATGCCACTCCTCTTGATAAGCTCCCTTACAACTATCTCGCCAAGCCTATGGGCGGTTATGTCCCGCAAGGCCCCCCCAAAGTTTCCAATCGGTGTCCTGACACCATCTATTATAGCAATGCGCTTCATCCTTGCCTCTTCATTTTTTTAGTTCCTCCGCCAGCAAGACCCTTCTCAACACCTTCCCTACGAGTGTCTTGGGTAGTTCCTTCCTGAATTCCACTGCCTTCGGAACCTTAAATCCGGCCATCTCCTTTTTGCAAAAATCCGTTATCTCTTCCACGGCAGCCGACTCGCCATCCTTCAATACTATATATGCCTTGATCAGCTCACCCCTGAACTCATCAGGTATGCCAACGACCACTGCCTCTTTGATCTTAGGGTGCCTGAAGAGCACCTCCTCCACCTCTCTGGGATATACATTCTCTCCCCCTGTCTTTATCATGTCCTTCTTCCGCTCAACAATATAAAAAAAGCCGTCTCCATCCATCCTGGCCAGATCCCCTGTATATAGCCAGCCATCCCTCAAGACTGCACTAGTCTCATCGGTTCTCATCCAGTACCCCTTCATAACCTGGGGTCCCTTTACAATCAGTTCGCCGATGTCTCCAGGAGGCATATCCTTCTTTCCGTCCAGAGGGTCTACAATCCTTGCATCTGTATCAGGGAACGGGAGCCCTATACTCCCCTTTTTCCTCATGCCGAATATCGGGTTGCAATGGGTAACAGGTGACGCCTCTGTCAGCCCGTAGCCCTCTACAAGCTTTCCACGGGTAAGACCCTCAAACCGCTCCTGCACCTCGGCATGGAGAGGTCCGGCCCCGCTTATACATACCTTTATTGGAGAGAGATCATAACCCTTAACCTTCTCATAGTTATTTATTGCCACATACATCGCCTGCACGCCCATAAAGACAGAGGTCTTATATCTCGCTATAGACTTTAATACCTCTTCGACCTTAAATTTAGGCAGGACCACAACGGTTGAGGCAAGATATATACAGAAATTCATGCATGCCGTCATACCATATACATGAAAGAAGGGAATTACACCTAAAAAGACCTCCTCTCCCTTTTTTAAAGCGGGCATCCAATGGGCGCATTGAAGCAGATTTACCATCAGATTTCTGTGGGTAAGGACGACCCCTTTTGGGATACCTGTTGTCCCCCCGGTATACTGAAGGAGGGCAGTATCATCCGCGCTAACCTGGACACAGGGGTCATCACCTCCAGATTTTTTTATAAGATCCCTGAAATCATAAAGAGTCCCGGTTTTTTTAACCTTAATCCATTGGCCCTCCATCTTTGCCTTGATCGGATAGATGAGCTTCAAGACCCGGGGAAGGTAATCCCTGACTCCTGTGAGTATGATCGCCTTTAGATGGACACCATTGATAACGGCCTCTATTCTTGGATAAAAGATATCAAGGGCTATAATTACCTGAGCACCGGAATCGGCAATCAGGTGTTTCAATTCCCTTTCAACATAGAGCGGGCTTATCTCTACAACAATGGCGCCGGACTTCAAGATCCCATAATAGCCTATTAGGGCCTGGGGAAGGTTCGGGAGCATCAATCCTACGCGGTCGCCTTTTTTTACACCAAGGCCCATTAAGGCATTGGCAAACCTGTTTACCTCGCTCTCTAGCTCCCTGTAACTTATCTTTTTTCCATAAAATATTATGGCCGTCTTGTCAGGAAATTCATCGGCAACACCGGAAAGGATGGAGCCTAGAGATACATCAGGGTATTTGATGGAATGGGGAACCCCATCTTCATAGGATTTCAGCCAAGGTCTCTCAAGTAATCCCACAGGCCTCCTTATAATGGCCTAAATTTATACCACTTTCATGGCTTTGTCAATGATGGATAGGCTTCTAAGCCTTATCACTGCGGAGAGAATTATAGTTGGGTTGCACAAGCGTGGGCAAGGATGTGGAAAGAGTATTATTAGTAAGATTATTATTATAATGACAGATATGATTATAAAAGTACGACAATATGATATAATACTGATAATATTAATAAAGGAGGAATATAATGCCTATTGCAATATTAACATCAAAGGGGCAGATGACAATACCAAAGGAGATAAGAAGGGCCTTAAATCTCAAACCATCAGAAAAGGTAATTATAGTAGTTGAGGGGAAGCAGGCCATCATAAAACCCCTAAGGGGCAATATACTGGACATCGGAGGTTCAATAAGGATATCGGAAACGGAAAAACCTATAGATTTCCACAAAGTTAGAGAAGAGGTGAAAAAGAGGGTAGCGAAAAAGGTTGTAGGAGATTAGGCTATGAAGAGGAAATTCATTGATACAAATATATTTCTGAGATATCTCATAAGAGATGATCCCTCACGATATGAGAAATGCAGAGAAATCTTAAAAAAGGGGGTTGAAGGTAAGATAGGGCTTGTCACGTCAGAGATGGTAATCGCTGAATTGATATGGACGCTTTTATCCTATTACAAGGTATCCAAGGCTGATATTGTCGAAAAGATTTCCGTTATTGTCACCACGGAAAACCTCTATATCCCTGACAAAGATATTATTATAGATGCCGTTATCCTTTATAGCAGAAAGAATATTGACTACATAGACGCATATAATGCAGTCTTCATGAGATATCATGATTTTCAAGACATCTATTCGTATGATAGAGATTTTGATTTAATTGAAGAGATAAAGAGAGAGGAGCCATGATATCAGACAGAATAGTGGCTATGGTGGATGTGTCCTCCCCTACCTCTTCTCATCCAAAGATCATAATAGAGATTGGCAAATATTAATATTGTTGCCTAACATTTAACATATGTATATAATTCGATATTGCATTAATATTGTAACTCTTAGTTATAATTAAATGCGTATGACAGATGTTCATGATAAGAAGTCCAGAAGTTATAATATGTCGAGGATTGCAGGTAAAAACACGCAGCCTGAAATTCTTGCCAGAAAGTTCTTGTTCTCAAAAGGCTTCAGATGTAAATTACATGACAAATCCTTGCCGGGAAAGCCAGATCTGGTCTTTCCCAAATACAGAACGGTATTATTTATTAATGGATGTTTCTGGCATGGCCATGAGGGATGTAAATATTTCGTAATACCCAAGACCCGCAAAAAATGGTAACTCGGCAAAGTTAGCAGTAGTATTGTCAACGATAACGAAAAGACATAAATATTTAAAATAATTGGCTAGAAAATTAGTTCAAGCCGGGATTACGAATGGAAGTGTATATTTTAGATAAAGAACAACCTGCCTGTTGTCCAAAATGTGGAACAAGGACAGAATTTACCGAAGCCATTATCAATGAATTGATTGTTCAACGTCATCACTGTCAATGGCCATTATGCAAATATAATTTCATTGGGGAGTTCGACTAAGTGTAGGAAGCTCTTTAAGTTCTACCGCATAAATCTTTCTTTATTATGGTGATTCAATAAATCCGGATCAGGTAAAAATCTGGAGGGTAGAATTATGCTTTGCTTATCATATTTTAAAAAATAATCTTCAATGGCTTTTTGTCTCTTATCCTTTTTTAAAACGGAAGATATGTTTATGGTATAATCAGGTGCGATTGTAATTAAACCAACTTCAAATGCTTTATCATGTAAAGAGTTCAGACACAATCCATTCCTTGGATTTAACCTGTTTTTTTCATCAGAGGCCCATGGAGCAATATGGCTCGCAATTAAAAAAGCAGGATTGTTTAATCCGGTAATACAACAAGTCGAATTATATGCGGCAAGAATGCTTGACCGGAAGAACGACTGATTAACTCTCGCCTTTATTACCTGTTCTCGCACTTTCCCATCACGATGTTCAAATTCGGGGATATTGATTGCTTGCTCAATAGATTTGTTCTGAAATTTCGCAAACAGCTTTTCACTTTCATAACTTAGTAATTCCCAGTTATTATAAAATTCACTCCAAATTTGTTTATCTAAGTTACTTGCATTTGCTGCC
>CAYZUL010000031.1:0-28213 GCA_964481895.1 uncultured Nitrospirota bacterium
CGGAGGAGCAACTGCACCGCACGGGCCCCCACAGATGATCGTCGCCTCCCCCTCACGCTCGCCTTGCTCGCCAAGTTGATACCCACGGGCAAAATCTGTGGGTATCTACTAATATTACGGAAATTTCCTTGCCAGCCCCCTGCTTGCCACCTCCATGGCCCTTTCAAAGTCAGAAGGGACTATCGGGAATATCAGAAAGACATATCCTCTGGCCTCCCCTACCCCTTCCCACAATATCACCCCTTTTTCTAAGTCCCAGAGCCTTGCATATATCCTTACATGCGTTGCCCCCTCAATCACTCCGGATAACTGAAGCTCAGACTGGAGGATATACCTGGTACCCAATGCGCCCCCGATCACTTGTATATCAGATAACTTCTGGGAAGCCAGGGGCGAATAGTTTCTTGCCATTTCCCGATAGGTTTCAATTAACCCTGCTGACCTGATCCTTTCAAGGCTCTCCCCTGGAGATAAAAACGCAACCCCCTTCTTCTCATCTGAAAGGGACTGCCCAAAGATATTTTCAGCATTTTTCAGGTATGCCCTGTTTTCCCCCTTCCCAAACATAGGCATGAGCCCGACCCTCTCATTATCAAGGAGACCTTTTTCAAGTCTACTATTGCGGTACAGCAGGCTTGAGAGGTCATCTATGCCTGCACAGCCATAAAATATAATTAGAAATGTCAAGATCCAAAGCCCAAATGCCAACTTTGAACGTTGAGCTTTTATCATTTATACCCCATGGCAAAGGGGCAGAGTATCTCGGCCAGTTTAGGATACTCCTTAGATTTATCGCCATTCTCAAAGTGATAAGCCGCTATCTTGAAATGATATTTATCGATTGATCCGGAGATGGTATTATCGAAATTAAGCGTCCAGTTTTTAAACTTCTTGCTCTCGTTGATCGCGATAACTATCTGGAGCTCATGCGGCTCCATATTTTGAATATCGTCCGTTGACAAAGAAACCCTTGCCCTTATATCTCGGTACATGGTATGGGAATGGTAGTCACCTATCACATCAAGCTTGGGAAAGTTTTTTAATATTTCCTTTATTAGTTTCCATTTATCGGAACGCAATTCAGTCCATGTGTGGCCGCGCCTCACACTCTGGTAAGGAATCGCATGCTCCGCAATAAATTTTCCATTAGTCTGATAACCAAGGAGCAGGCCAAAACACTCCTTTCTGAAGACCTCTACAGAGGAGAGAACAAGCCCCATAAATACATTTTCATTAAGGTAAACCTGCATCTCAAAATCCCTTCAAATCCCTTGATAGGATCGCTCCCTTTTCAATGTTGGAGTCCCATATTCCCCGCCGGAAAGTCTGAAAAAGGCATAGCAAACAAGTCAGGCATCATATTTACCAAAATCCTCAGGACGCAGATTTTCAAGCCATCTATCAAGCTCTTCCGAGCTATACTTTTTCAAAACATCATCGGTGGCAAAAATAGGGGCATTTGCCCTCAGTGCCAGGGCGATTGCATCGCTCGGCCTTGAATCTATTGCAAATTCAGAATCATTATACATTAGGTGTATTTTCGCATAATATGTATTTTCATTAAGATCAGTCACCACTATACTTATTAACTTTGCATCCAGTGAATCGAGGATATTTTTTATCAGGTCATGTGCCATGGGTCTGGGGGTAAATATCCCCTCAAGGGCAAAACCTATTGCATTTGCCTCAGGTTTACCGATCCATATTGGCAGGATATCGTTATTACTTTCATCCCTCAAGATAATGATATAGGTATTATTATAAGGGTCAAAGAGGAGTCCTTTAACCTTCATCTGTTTTAGCATGTCTTCCCTTATCAATTCTATGTTTTCTATTTAGCACTTTTTCTAAACTTTTGTCAATTTAAGTGGGTGACAGGACGCCCTTTACCTAACGACAAAGGCGTGTAATAAAAAAATAACCGTCACCCCGGTTATCACCGGGATGACGGTTACAAGGCGATAATAGAATTATCTCCCAATTACTACTTTTTCATTTCCACTACCGTGATTGATTTCGCATGTCCTTTTGCATCGTCCACCTCGACATCAACCCCTACCTTAATCTCGCCGGTCTTCTTTGTGGTATCATCAAAATGGATCTTATGCTCTTTCCCCTTTGCATCCTTAACAACATACATTGAGGTCTTATCATCGATCTTGACAAGATTTCCCTTAATCATCGCAGCCCATCCGGTGCTGACCAGACTTAAGATAGCGAATGCCCCGACCAGTGTCAATAAAGTCTTTTTCATCGTTATATCACCTCCTCTCAAGTTATTTTTATTTACAACGCAATAGGTAATATACTTGGAGGAGATTAAAAAGATATTAAACAAGGATTAAATTTCTTTAATCTTTCAGAATCGGCAGGCAAAGAATAAACTGGCTCCCGTGGCCTACGCGGCTCATCACCAGAATCTTTCCCTGGTGGGCCTGAGTAATCCATTGGCATATGCTTAATCCGAGGCCGCTTCCCTTGCCGGAGCGGGACTTATTTACCTGATAAAACCGGTCAAAGATGCGAGGGATCTCTTCATCTGGAATGCCGCAACCGGTATCGGAAACAGAGATCCTGATATTGTCCGCATCCTCTTCACTAGAGAGGCGGATCTCTCCTCCTGGCTCGGTATATGTAAGGGCATTCTGAACCAGATTGAGCAGGACTTCGCGCAGCAGGACGTCATCTCCAACGACAAAGACCTGGCTTTTTTTATCGAGCATAATATTTACGCCCTTTTCCTGGGCCGGAACTAGAAATTTAAAGTAGATATCTTCAAGCAAGGCATTCAAATTGATTTGAATAGAGTTAAGTGGGACCTCACCCCGCTCTGCCCTTGATAGAAATAGGAGTCTTTCTACAATCATCTCCATACGTTCTATCTCCTCCAGATTGCTCTTCAAGGTGCCTATATACTCATCATTAGAGCGTGTGCGCCTTAAGCTTAGTTCTGTTTGACCCCTGAGAATGGACAAGGGAATACGGAGTTCATGGGAGACATTATCGCTAAAATCCCGGACCTGCTGGAAGGATCCCTCAAGCCGGGTAATCATCGTGTTAAAGGCTATTGCCAGCTCATTGATTTCGCGGTTA
This sequence comes from uncultured Nitrospirota bacterium, assembly GCA_964481895.1. GTDB lineage: Bacteria > Nitrospirota > Nitrospiria > JACRHA01 > JACRHA01 > JACRHA01. The sequence goes on from CAYZUL010000031.1 coordinate 3,094, forward strand.
GCCTTTGAGGCCTTGATCCTATGGCTGAGATCTCCTGAGCTGATCTTCGATGCGGTCTTGATTACCGCGTCCAATGGTTTTAGGGCCTGCCTCATCAATAACCATCCTCCGATGGCTACAAGCAGCGTAGTGGCAGGGATAAATAGAAGATTTAAACGGAAGATTTTTTCCAGGGTAGATTCGATATCCTCCATCGAGCTTCCAATTAAGATGAGATAAAGGAATTCCTTTTGCCTGAAAACAGGTTTGCTCAGCACCCTCATCTGGGTCCTTTGATCATCCATTAAGACTGTTGCAATCTCTGTCTTCCTGTGTAAGGCCTTTTTCCACATAGCCTCTGTTATTGGCAGGGGCTCGTCATCAGAGATGGAGGAGGAGAAGAGGATGGATCGTGAATGGCCGAATACCTGAATGAATATACCCTTCCACTCAATATCAGGGTATTCATCGATGACACCTGATATTGTTTTTTGCATGGCATCCTTTGAAATGGTCTTCCCTGGAAGGGATGAATCGAGGATATCAGAAACAACCTTAAGGGAGTAGTCCATCTGGTTTAGCAAAATCTGCCTGTACCATACAAAACGGATCCCACCCAAGAGTATTAAAACTGTTATAACTAGGATCCCGTACCAGATCGTAAGTTTAGTCCAGATGGGCATGGCTATCCCTGGAGCATGTAACCGACACCGCGTATAGTCTTGATCATTCGACAGCCTTCGCCTTTATCGATCTTATTCCTGAGATGGGTTACGTAGACATCGATAACATTCGTTTCTGTATCGAAATCTATATTCCATACATGTTCGGCTATCATGCTCCTGGTAAGAATACGGCCGGCATTTCGTATCATATATTCAAGAAGGGCGTATTCCTTATTGGTTAATTCTATCCGTCGAACGCCCCGAATAACCTCCCGCGTGGCAGGGTTAAGCGCCAGATCCCCTGCGCAGAGTTTTCCGCTCCGGTCCATCTTTCCGCGCCGGAGCAAAGCCCGGACCCTTGCCAGAAACTCCTCAATCGAAAATGGTTTTGTAAGATAATCATCCCCGCCGGAATCGAGGGCCTTGACCTTATCTACTATTGCATCCTTTGCAGTAACTATAAGTACCGGTATCTTGCTCCCATTCTTCCTTATCTCGCGAAGGAGGTCCATGCCCTCCCTTTTTGGGAGCATGAGATCAAGGATTATCAGGTCATATTCGTACGTCTCTGCCAGCGCCAGTGCCTCATCTCCTTCGAAGGCCTGATCAACGGCATAATGCTCCTCCTCTAATGCCTGCCGGATGAAATTAGAAACCTTGTGTTCATCTTCGATTACTAAGACCCGCATTCTTGATATCCAGCTAAATCGTAATGAAAAGCCATTAATGACCATTTAATATACTCTTCTGGGCCCATCTTATCAATCTCCCACCTGGTCACTCTTTTTTTCCGCTTAAAAAGGTCATACGGTATTCATCAAATATATTAGTTATAACTTATTGAAATTTATAGCTTTACTACTCTAACCCATGTTAAACTAACAAGGTGAATCAGTGGAGAATTGGGCTTCTATTGACGATAATGTTTTATTGTTTAGTAAGTCATCTTGAAATGCCCGTATCCTTTTCTCTGCCAATAGAAAGAACCGCCTTTAACCCTGAATCTTTAGAGGGAGATGGAATTGAGATGCATAATACAGGGGATCTGCTCAATAGAATAGATGCATCATATAAAGGCCTGGATGATTATAGATGTACCCTTTTGTCCTACAACGAAAATAATAACGAAGAAAGGATGGCCTATTTTTTCAAGAAACCAAAGCAGATAAGGATGGAACTAATAACCCCGCATAAAGGTACCATAGTCACATATAATTCTGATGATCCCCTTGTCTATGTAAGCCCATTTAGCTGGCTTAGAAGGCTTGTCTTCTCTTTTAGGCTTGATAATCCCCTGGTGATGAGCAGTAATGGACACCAGGTAGATGAGTCTGACATAGGAAGCTTTATAGAGATGATTCTGAGGCCTGCTGTTATAAATGGCGATGCCTCTATTTTAGATGCAAACCCGGGGTCACCTGACAGCTACCTGATTAAGATAGATTTTAAAGAGGAGACTAAAGGGAGGCCTAATAAGTTTAAGGTCTGGATTGACAAGAGACTCTTGCTCCCTGTTAAAATTGACAGCTACTACCCGGACGGGAGACTGATGGAGTCGGTAACATTTAAGGATCTTACAGTAAATTCCGGCCTACCGGATGATATATTTCGGATTAAAAAGTAGGACTATTTAAAGATGCAGCCTTCTACAGTGGTATAAGCCTAAAGTTTATTGAGCTTTGGGATTGAGATACCTACGGCGTATATTAGTTAGCACCTTACATCAATGCAAGCTTTATCTCCTTGAGTCCACGCTCCAGATCCCGCTGCCGTGCGCAGAAATATACAGAAAGAGAAAGCAATATAGCGCTGCCAGCTCACCGCGATTTATGATGGGGAGCATAGCTTGAGTTCCGTGGGCAATCCAATAGGCAAAGGCCATGAGACCACTTGATAAAAACGCCGCCCAACGCGTAAAAAGGCCTATTGTCACTAGAAGACCTCCGATCAACTCTATTGGGCCTGCAATATATACGATATATGCCGGAACCCCGGATGGAAGAGGCATTGGGATACCAAAGAGTTTTTGCAAGCCATGCCATAAAAAGAGGAAACCAGTAACAAACCTTAAAGCGGCATATACCTGATCACTAAAACGTTCTGTAATAAAGGCCATCTTCTTGCCTCCTTCATCAATGAGTATGGACCCATATTATTATCATAAAGCTCTAATTTTTCCAAGAGGACTAGACCCTGATGAAATCATCCTTTGACATGGAATATCTTTTTGAAAACAGCTCAATAGTTTCAGCAATTGCCACGATAATTCCCTCCTCTTGTTTTTACTTTATTATATCAAATTTTATCCGTAATCCTAAGCGATAGGGTGATATCATAATCTTAGGGCTTTTCATATAGACTCAACGCCTAAACTCCAAAAGGGAAACGATTGGTTAGACATCTCCTGATATTTTCTGAAAATCCAGGAGTTATTCATCTTCCTAATATAAAAAATATTTCTCTTACCGCAATATTTTAAGAATGCCAAAGGTATACCCGAAATGGTTTTATACCTATTATTTATTCCTGTGCAGTAAACGTATCTTCTAAAATCAACACTTACAGATGGAATCTTTTTGGGGGGAAGGCTGAATAAGATAACAGGAAGTCCCTTAAGATAAAGAATATTAATTAATTGGATAACATGAGTATCCAAAAGATACACGCAGAATAACAGGGATCGCTCATCACCCTCACCCTGGCCCTCTCCCTTGAAGGGAGAGGGTAGTACGGAAATTTTATCTCCTTGCCGCGATCATCTCCTTGATCTTCATCACTGTGCTGATATTAGACCTCTCCATCTCATCGAGTTTACCCTTGATGAACTTGATAGTCTCCTTGAGATTTGGGATCATGACATGCTCTAAGGCATTTACCCGCCTCCTTGTCTTTTCTATCTCCTTTGCAACGAGCCTGACAGACTGCTCCAGCCCGGCAAGCCTTAGGATCCCCGGAAGGTATCCCTTCAGCCCGGAGATGGCATTGTCGAGATCAGGGGGTGTGTCAAGGAAACTGTAATTAGTCCCTGGGGCGACAACGGCCTCAAAGATTGGTGTGTTTACGTTCATGATCCTCTTAAATTTGAGCCTTACATCAAGCTTATCCTTCGACTGATCCAGGGCGGCCATTATTATCCGGCCCTGGGATGTCATGGATGCAAGGACGAATAATTTAAGTATCTCGGGGAGTTCGCTGTCTAATTTGAGGCGTGCCTCTTTGTATCCCTCAACAAGACGGAGAAACTCCTTCATCAGCCCCTCAAGTTTATCCTTTAAAAGCTTATGGGCCCTGATAGTGATCGCATACCTTTTTTTGAGCCTCAGGAGCTCCATCCTCGTGGGGTTTACCTTGATTTTCATCTAGTGCTCCTATTTAAAGGGGCTTGCGTCGCCCCCTCCACCGGCAAAGCCGGATGGAGCCTCCCCCTCAACGCTCGCATTGCTCGCTGGATAGAACATTCAGAATCCAACATTTTTCTCCTGACCCTGACCCCGCTTTCTTCAGGGGCTCACGTCGCCTCGCTCGCTGGGTAGATGCCTATAGTATTTCTTGATATTCTCCGGTTTGACCCTCTTTAACTCCGCTTCGGGAAGTATCCTCATCAGGCTCCATCCTATATCAAGGCTCTCCTGTATAGTCCTGTCATCGTATTCGCCCTGCTGAACAAATTCAGCCTCAAACCTGTCTGCAAAATTTACAAATTGGAGATCAACCGGGGTAAGCGCCGATTCTCCAAGGACTACTGCAAGCTCTTTCATGTTCTTTCCCCTTGCATAGGCCGCATAAAGCTGGTTCATCACGTCTGCATGGTCACCCCTCGTCTTTCCATCGCCAATCCCTTTATCCTTGAGTCTGGACAGGGATGGGAGGACGTCTATCGGCGGGTAGATCCCCTGGCTATGGAGGGATCTCGAGACTATAATCTGTCCTTCGGTGATATAGCCTGTCAGATCAGGGATCGGGTGGGTCTTATCATCTTCAGGCATAGTCAGGATAGGTATCTGGGTGATGGAGCCGGTCTTCCCCTTTATCCTTCCGGCCCTCTCATATATAGTTGAGAGGTCGGTATATAGGTAGCCTGGGTAGCCCCTTCTTCCCGGCACCTCCTTCCTGGCCGCTGATATCTCCCTTAAAGCCTCACAATAGTAGGTCATGTCAGTCAGTATCACCAGGACATGCATCCCCTCCTCATATGCCAGATACTCTGCAACTGTCAGGCCTATCCTTGGTGCTGCGATCCTTTCAATGGGCGGATCATCTGCCAGGTTGATAAAGAGCACAGCCCTCTCATGGGCGCCTGTCTTTTTAAAATCAGACATGAAGTAGTCTGCCTCTTCGAATGTAATCCCCATGGCGACAAATACGACGGCAAATCTCTCGCCTGTCTTCAGTACCTTTGCCTGTCTTGCTATCTGGGCGGCTATCTTAGGATGGGGGAGGCCGGAACCGGAAAAGATCGGGAGCTTTTGTCCCCTTACAAGGGGGTTCATTAAGTCTATAGAAGAGATCCCTGTCTGAATAAACTCGTTAGGGTAATCACGGGAAAAAGGATTAATCGGATCTCCATTGATATTAAGCCTCTTGACCGGGATTATAGGCGGACCGCCATCTATTGGAAGACCTGAACCGTTGAAGGCCCTGCCGATTATCTCAGGGGATACGCCTATCTCCATCCCCTTGCCAAGGAATTTGACCTTTACGCTGTCAGTAGATATCCCCCTGGTGCCCTGAAAGACCTGGACAAGCGCCCGGGTACCCGATATCTCCAACACCCTCCCCTGCCTTACCTCGTTGTTTGGGAGTTTTATCTCGGTCAGCTCCCCATATGTCACCCCCTCTACATCCTCAACAAGCATGAGGGGGCCAACAATATCCTTTACTGTTAAATACTCTTTAGGTAGTCTAGTTTCTTTAATTTCCAATGTTAACCCTCTCCCCTTCTATAAGGGCATCAAGTTCGCCGGTTATCTTTCTCCTTATGTCTTCAAAGAGAGACAACTCCTCTTCCCTGATCCTCTTTGCCCGGGCTATCTCTCCTATGGCAGGGATCGCTGTTATCTTCTGGAACTCAACATTTGCCGACGAAGCCTCCTTTGCCTTATGGTAGAAGGAGATGATAAGATCCAGCAGTAAGTACTGTTTCTTGAGGGATGTATAGGCGTCCTGCGGATCAAAGGCATTCTGATGGAGGAAGTCCTCACGCAGCATCTTTGCCGTCTCTAATAAGAGCCTCTCTGAGATAGAAAGGGTATCAATCCCGACCAGCCTTACCAGCTCTTCAAGCTCAGCCTCTTTTTGAAGCAGCGCCATCGCCTCCTTCCTGTTCTCCTTCCACCTGGCGTTTACCTCCCCATCGGCATACTCATCTACCTTTTCCTGGTAGAGCGAATAGCTGGTGAGCCAGTTAATTGCCGGGAAATGTCTCTGGGAAGCAAGCCTCTCATCAAGGCCCCAGAAGACCCTGACCACCCTTAGTGTCGCCTGGGTCATAGGCTCAGACAGATCACCTCCCGGCGGTGAAACAGCCCCGATAACAGACAGGCTCCCGCGCCTCTTGTCAGAACCAAAGGACAGGGCATTGCCCGCGCGTTCATAAAAGGCGGCAAGCCTGGAACCGAGATAGGTTGGATAACCCTCTTCCCCCGGCATCTCCTCCAGCCGACCCGACATCTCCCTCATTGCTTCACCCCACCTGGAGGTAGAATCTGCCATCAGGGCTACATCATAGCCCATATCACGGTAATATTCTGCAATGGTAATACCGGTGAAGACAGAGGCCTCCCTTGCAGCAACAGGCATATTGGATGTATTTGCCACGAGGATCGTCCTCTCCATAAGAGGCTCCCCTGATCTGGGGTCCTTAAGTTCAGGAAATTCCATGAGGACATCGGTCATCTCATTGCCCCGTTCCCCGCATCCGACATAGACGATGATATCAGCATCCGACCATTTTGCAAGCTGGTGCTGAACAACGGTCTTTCCGCTCCCAAAAGGGCCGGGGACGCAGGCCGTTCCGCCCTTTACTATAGGAAAGAACATATCGATCACCCTCTGTCCCGTCACAAGCGGGGCCGATGGAGGAAGCCTCTGCGCCGCCCCCCTTGGTCTCCTGACAGGCCATTTCTGGAGCATGGTGACCTCCCTTGTTCCTCCCTCAGTCTCTATCCTCGCGATGACCTCTTCTATTGTAAGGCCGCTTCCCCCACTTCCTTCGATCATGACTACCTTACCAGTCACACCGGCCGGTACCATGATCTTATGTTCTATCAGTTTTGACTCAGAAACAGTCCCAAGGAGATCGCCATGGCTTACATGCTGACCTATCCTGACCTTCGGGATAAACCTATACCTCTTCTCCCTTTCAAGGGGATGGCGGGTTGCACCCCTGACTATATAGCTCCCCAGATCCCTGTGAAGTATGTCCAGAGGCCGCTGGATACCGTCATAGATGGAGCCTATTAAGCCGGGACCCAATTCAACACTTAAGGGCTCCCCGGTAGAGGAGACCGGCTCTCCCGGACCTAGCCCCTCTGTCTCCTCATAGACCTGGATATAATATTCCTCGCCCCTTATCTCAATGACCTCCCCAAAGAGCTTCAGGTCTCCCACGCGTACCATATCATAGATCCTTGTCCCGCTCATGCCTGTTGCAACAACAAGGGGACCCGATATCTTTAAGATTTGTCCTTCTCTCATATCTCCTTCCTCTTGTCGAGGATATTGATCCCTACTGCCCTTTCAATACCCCTCCTCATCTCAGTCATACTGATACCCCTGCTCCCCTCATGGGAGGGGATGATCAATATAACAGCAAGACTCTTCTCTCTCAGGTCCGGTATTATGTCGCGGCACAGTTCTGCCGCTGTCTCGGTAATAAGGACAAGGGCCAGTTCACGCTCCTGCGAGATCCTCCTTAAGGCAGTCTCTGTATCCGTCTTTGACTGGACCGGTATCAGGTCAACGCCAAGACAGCTAAACCCGATAATCAGATCCTTTTCTCCTATTGCGGCTATTCTATTATAGGGGCTTGCGTCGCCCCCTCCACCAGCAAAGCCGAAGCGAGCATCCGGCTTGGCCGGTGCAAGCGCGGGGTGTGGGGGCATCGGAGGAGCAACTGCACCGCACGGGCCCCCACAGATGATCGTCGCCTCCCCCTCAACGCTCGCTTTGCTCGCTTGGTATCTATAGTCAGACATAGACCTTTCTGAGCCTCTCCTCAATTAATGCCGAAGGGATCCTGTTTATTCTTCCTTTTATTGTCAGCCCGAGGTTGAATACCTCCGTGGTAAATCCTAGCATGTATAGAAAAACCTGCTCCGGCCCGAAGGATATATAAGCCGGGGGCCTTGTCTCCTGATAGAGATAATTGTCCGTCTCTTTTATAAACATCTTAAGCCGATCTTTAGGCGGCCCGGTAAAAGTCCTTTCGCAAAACTCTTTAGGGAAAACATCCATTAATATCTGATTCCATTTATCCATTGGTAAGTGGGTAAGCCTGGAGAATAGCTCCTCCTCGATTAACCCGGATGCTATAAAAAGAAACTCCGGAATCAATTCTGCCTCCCTGCCTGATGAGAGGGACCGCCAGATAATCTCAATCCCCTTTACAAGCTGATACTTCCGGATAAACTTTTCAATCATAGGAGACCCGATCCCTTCTGCCTTTTGGGCGATATGACAGAGATAGGCATTGTCTATTATAGAGTCTATCACCACGCCGGATAATCCATCGTCGATATTCCTTGTTATAAGGGTTACGCTGGAGGCGAATATCTCAGGCAAAGACCTGTCTTCGCCCTTCCATAGCGCATCCCACAGGTTGTCAGGTATTTTTCCAAAGGGGTGCCGCTCATATGGCGCATGCAGGATCCTTTCCTTGATATAGTTTTTCAGGTTCAGGAAATCGTATCTCAGAAGGAATATATCGCAGACAGCCGGGTCTGGCGATGAGCCGCTGATGTCCGTTATCCTGTCCTTATAGTAGACGTTGAGCATCGAATCCGTATCGTGGAGATCATCAGCGTGAGGGAAATAGACCTTAACAGGGGAATCGCTAATGACGCGGTGGATCTCCTCCAGCGTATTGGATGAGATTATCCTCCTGAAGAATTCATCTCCGAGGAGGGATGAATCAAGTACATTAACCCTGCCGGAGACATAGCACCACGCATAACTATTTCCCATAAAAGAGTTCCTTTGCAATCATAGGAGCAAGCTCCTTTTCAAGATCTACCATAATGGTATCGAGTGTCTGGTCTATCTCAAACTTGTTGGTCTTAAAGACAAAGCCCCCCTTTATATCAATGGGGTCTTGATTTAAGTCTATCCTGGAATCCCCCTGGCGCCTGCTATTGATCCTGTCTATAAAGAGCTGATCCATCCTCTTTATGTCCCTTGCGTTGACAAAGAGTTTACCCGGCAGATTACTATCTACCTTAAGAAGCCGCCTCTCCATCATGGCAAGATACTTATCATCGGGCAGATTTATTACCTTATCTACTGCCCGGATGAAGATATCGTCTATTATCCTGTTTTTCATCTCAAGGAGCCGCAGCCTGTGTTCCCGGTTAAGGGAGGCTATTTGCCTCTTTATCTCCTCCCGGAATTCTGCTTCTATCCCTCTCAGTCTCCTTTCAACCACCTCTTTTATCACTTCCCTTGCTGTTCTGACCTTCTGCTCGCACCCTTCCTTTGCCCTGGCTATTATTTCTTCCTTCTCCTTTTGGGCCTTTCCGATTACAGACTCCCTGATCTTTTCAAGCGACATCTTTATCCCTATCCCCTACTGGGTTACCCAGATTATAAGGAGTATGGCAGCCAACAGGGCGATAACCGCATAGGTCTCCACAAGCGCCGGAAGGAGGATTGCACGGCCGGATTCCTCCGGTCTCTTGCCGGTCAGGTTGATCGCGGCAGCAGATGCCTCCCCCTGGAGTATTGCGGACTTCCACTCTACCAGACCCATGCATAGTCCTATAATAAAGAGAGATATCCCTACAGTAGGTGAGGCTGTCACCTTTCCCGTAACCATCCCGCTCCTGAGTGAGATCATGACTGCACAGATAAATGCATAGAACCCCTGTGTGCCCGGAAGGGCCATAAGGACAAGGAGCTTTCCGAAGAGCTCAGGCTTTTCCGCCAGCACCCCTGCACCCTGCGATGTGGAGATCCTTATGCCCCTTGCCGATCCGATCCCGCCAAGGAGGACGGCAAGCATCGCACCAAGCACAGACCAGCCTGTGCCTGTCTCGATAAAATAGATCCTGATCGACTCAAACATATTGTAGCCCCCTATTCAGAAGTTTTAATAAGACGAACCCTTCCACCCTGAAACCCAAATGGCACAAATTTAGTCCCTCCTGTCTCGTAGAACCTTCCAAAGAACTCGAGAAAGATCAACCTGGCAGGATGGACAAATGAACCGATTATACTCATCACGAAATTGAGTAAGTGGCCTACAATCAAAACAATCATAAACAGGATCATCCCAACAAAGCCAAATGGTTTAAAGAGGTTTGCAATCATATTGAATGACATGGCCACAATTGAGGTTGTTAATCCAAGGGCAAGGAGTCTTGAATAGGAGAGGATATCCCCGACAAAGCTCATGCACCCATAACTTCCCACTATCCCATAGAGGCTCACGATCCCTGTTATTATCTTTGCGGGGATCCCCTTCTCCCCCCTCCCCTGGGTAAGTATCAGGCCTATAGCGCCAATTAAAAAGCTCAGACCCCCAAGCCTGAATAACCAGAGAGGGATGCCGGTAAAGAGCGATGAGGTGACTATGATAAAACCTGGCAGCACAACTAACCAGAGTCCGCCATCAAATATCGCATTTCCTGTATTTCCCCTTCTTATCTCCCCATACATCTTTAGGATTATACCGTAGAACTGGTTAATAATGCCTATGCCTATGGCGAGTATTAGGGCCGCGATGGGTTTTGAGAGCGGGTCGATCATCATGAAGAGATTCATGAGCCTGTGGACTATATTGTTCTCCCCCAGATATTCCGGCCTGTAGAGGTCACCTCCCCAGGATCCTGTCAGCGCCCCAAATATCGTTGTGCTTATACCTGCGTAAAAGAAAAGCTTGAAGAAATCTCTGGTATCTTCATAGGGCGCAAATCTCTTCATCATAAATGCAGAAAAGCCGATCAGCATCAGGCCGTAGAGCACATCACCAAAGCAGATCCCGAAGAAGGCGAGGAAGCTCAATGTAATAAATGGTGTAGGGTCAAAGGAGAAGTAGTTTGGCAGACCAAACATATTAACCAATAGCTGAACCGGTCTGAAAAAAGGGTTGAGGCTTATAGAGACAGGAACAGTATCAGAGGGCTTAGGGTCATCATATACTATCGAAGAATCGGGAAACTCCCGGGAGAGCAGCCTGTCAAGCACTTGGATATCCATATCCCTTATATAGCCTATTATAACCATCACTCTCTTTGATAATGCTGAATTGCCCTCTGTAGTTGTTTTAGATCTCTGGTCTTCATGGTAACCCATCATTATCTCAACCTTATCTCTGTATTCCTTTGATAGGCCAGAGACCCGTTCTGCCAAACCATCCTTCTGACTTAGAAGATCCTTGTTCTCCAGTTCCAACGCCGCAACCCTGTCAGAAACCCTGCCTTGTATATCCGGAAGCGGAAGGTCTATAAACTTATAACCCTTTAACAATCCCATGGCGCTATCCCTATCTTCATTCAGACAGGCAATCAACACCTTATGATCCCTCTCTTTAGCGGACATCAACTGGCATGTTAAGATCTCTTTTGCCTGAGGATCGGATGTCATCCTGAGGTATTCCTCCCCCGGACAGGTACCAAAAATTATTGTAGTCTTCTTTAGCCCTTTTAATCCTTCCAGATCCAAGCAGAGGTCAGTAAACGGAGAGAGGGCAGAGATCTCCCCATTTATCTCAGAGAGCCTCTTTTCAATAAAGGTATACTGATCCATGATAAACTGACATTTGTCAAAAAGGGGATCCAATTCAAAGGTGGGAATAAGTGTCTTGAGTGTGGATTCAGATACGATCTTCGGGGTAGGGAAAAAACCTTCAATCAACCCCTTCTTCTCCGGATTAAAGAGATTGAATGTTGATATAATAAGCCCAAGTCTGTGAATCAGATAATCCGTTTCCTCGAGGGTGATGCTGTTTCTCTTTAGGTCCTGGACTGAAATCCTGGAAAAGGCGTCTACAATATGGAGAATCTTAAGATCATATAATCTATCGAAGAGCCTCCTCCTCTTCTCCAGAGGGACAACCAGGCTTACCTTCTTTAATCTTTCTATGGCCATTTCAACCTTCGCAAATCTTATCAGTTGCAAGATCTGTCAATCTCATGAGGGTATCCCTGTCTACATCCTCAAGTCTTTTTTTATCCTCTTCAAATCGCGCCGTCAGTTCTGATGCTTCCCTCTCCTTCTCCTCTTTAAGTGCTGACCTTAGCTTGTCTGCCTTCGTCTCAAACTCCTTCTCTGATTCCATCTCTATCTTCTCAATCTCACTTTTGGACGCAGACTCAAGCTCTTTAACCTTATCCCGGGCCTCCAGAATAAGGCGATCAGCAGCATCTTCAATCCCCCTTATCTCTCTTACTATATCCTCATCTTCCATTGGTATCTCCTGCTGTCCAGGCAATAAAGTCCCCAAAAATAAAAATCCCCTGCCTCTGCGGCAAGGGATATGGGAACTAAAATAAATACTATTGCTATTTAGTTATCAACCATGTCCACCATCTTAATACTGGTGAACTGTTGCCCATATCCCGACTTTAACGGGAGCGAGACTGTGTCGGAATTCCACCGTGCTCAACCTTTTCAAAGTTTGACAAAAAAAATAGCAGACTAAAATACCTTTGTCAACTCTTTTATTTTTAAATGTCTTTTATTTTTAAATCTTTTATTTTTAAAGGTAGAAAGATGGATTAAAGAACGAAGGGATATAAGCCCCTGATGTTGGCCAGTTTAAGGGTATATAGGTGGTGATAAAGTCCGCGCTGGTTCATTAGCTCATCATGGTTTCCCGTCTCCGCAATGCGGCCCTGATCCATAACCAAAATAATGTCTGCCTTCTGGATGGTGGTAAGGCGGTGTGCAATCACGAATGTGGTCCTTCCGGTTGTAAGGCGATCCAGGGCCTCCTGGATCTGGGCCTCCGACTCATTGTCCAGAGAGGATGTAGCCTCATCCAGGATCAGGGTCCTGGGATCTTTAAGTATCGCCCTTGCAATGGCAATCCTCTGCCTTTCTCCTCCGGACAGCAGGACACCCTTTTCACCCACCGGGGTATCATACCCTTTAGGTAGGCGGGCAATAAAATTATGGGCATTGGCCGCCCGGGCTGCCTGTATCATCTCCTCCTCGGCAGCGCCCAGCCTGCCGTAAAGGATATTCTCGCGGACGGTCCCTCCGAAGAGATAGGTCTCCTGCGGGACAAATCCTATCTGTTTGTAAAGTGAGGAAAGCCTGACCTTTTTAATGTCATATCCATCGATCTCGATCCAGCCTGCAGATGGATCGTAGAAGCGGTGAAGCAGCTGAATGAGAGTGCTTTTCCCTGATCCGCTGGGACCGACAAGGGCTACCACTGTACCTGGCATGACTTCAAAGGATATACTATGGAGCACTTCACATCCATAATCGTATCCGAAACTCACATCATGAAACACCACATGCCCTGCAATAGATGGCAAGTTTACGGCGCCCGGAAGGTCCACTACTTCAGCCTTTGTGTCTAATATCTCAAATACCCTCTGGGTAGCGCCCTGAACCTCTTTTACCCGGGAAAAGAGATGGGCAAATGCCCCGAAAGGTCCGATCAGGATACCGGCATAGAGCAGGAAGGCGATAAGGTCGCCGGGTGTAATTATGCCCGACCGAACCTGTTTAGCCCCATACCAGAGTATCCCCATAGCTGACCCAAAGGTGATAAGGGTTATAACCGGCACGAAGATTGACATAACACCCGCCCGCTTAAGCGCCATTCTTACTGTCATTTCCACATGATCTTTAAAGCGATGGACCTCGTGGGATTCATTTAGAAATGACTTGATTATCCTGATGCCTGAAACCACCTCTTCTATGGTAGTGGAGACCAGGGCCTGGGTATCCTGGATGGCCGTTGAAAGCCTCTTTAAGCGTCGGCCGAAGAGCACCCCGGTCAAGGCTATGATGGGGAGTATGGCCAGGATCATGACACAGAGCCGCCAGTTAAGATAGAAGAGGATCCCCACTCCGCCTATAAGGGTGACCAGCTGCTTTGCCATATTGATAGGGACATCTGTAGAGAAGTTCTGGATAACCTGCACGTCATTGGTAAGCCTGGACATAATCTCCCCTGTACGGCGCCTGCTAAAGAAGCTTATTGACAGGCCGATGAAATGCTCAAAGAGACGGTTGCGAAAATCCCTCATCACCCGTTGCCCGATTAAGGCGACCAGATAGCTGTGACCCATGGTAAACAGCACCTGGAGGATTAACAGGGAAAGGATGGTAAGAATGGCATAACTAAGGCCTTTACCCGGATTCTGGCCGGAAAGGGAATTGATAATATCCCTCACGATCCAGAGCATGGTCAGGTTGACCAGGGCAACTGCCACCAGAAGGACTGCGGCAAAACCCATTAATGAAAAATGGGGACGGATATAGCCAAAAAGTCGTGTCAGGATCTTCATCGGGGAAACATGCCCGTCCTTGTTATTCATTTTCTATTTCCTCACAACAATACCATGTGTTCCTGCCCCGACAGATATAGTTGCCGTAACCCTGTTCATGGACATATCGATAACCTCAACTGTTCCGCCCTCCCTGCTAGTCACATAGGCCTCCCTGCCGTCAATGGAGAAGGCAATGAGATCAGGCCTTTTATTAACAAGAACAGTAGATATCAGGTGCCTGGTTGATATATCTACCTTGGAAATACTGTTATTATTTCTGCTTGAAACCAAAGCAGATCTCCCGTCAGGACTGATTGCAATACCGTAACTGTCAGTCCCTACAAGTATCTTGTCGGCGATCTTATTTGTTGCAGTATCAATAATAGCCACAAGACCCTCTCCTCTGACCGCTACCCATAACTCCCTGTTGTCTGGTGTAATGTCAATCCCCATCAGATCCCTGCCTACAAAAATAGAGGTGACGACGCTCCTTGAATTCGTATCTATTACACTGAGATCAGATGAGCCGCTGTTGGTAACATAGGCATATCTCCCATCACGGCTAAAGATTACTTCTTGGGGCTTGAGGCCTACCTGAATAAAGCCTACAGGTGTAAAGGTGAAGCTGTCTATAATTGCAAGATCATTTGAACCGCTGTTTACGGTGTATAGATATCTTCCGTCAGGCGATAGCGCCACATCACTTGTAAATGCCCCTGTTGGCATCCTCGCCACCTGTCTTTTTGTGGTAAGGTCCATGATCAGGAGGTCGTTAGATCCGTTGTTGGCAATATATAAAAACCTCCAATCCTTTGATATAGCAAGATTAAATGGTCCTGACCCTGATATGGGGATAGTATCAATAACAGATCTTTTTGTGCTGTCAATAATAGAGATGGTATTTGAATTCTGATTTCCCACATATATGAGTGCAGTGTATGCCCATTGCGGGATAATAAGCATTGTAAATATCAGGACAATTACAGATAATAACATTTTCGCCACTTTTGACATCTTCTCCTCCACTTTACAGGATCTCCCCCCAATTAAAGATCAAAGGAGGGGTGGTTTAAACCATCTAAGCCTCAGTGCATTGCTTACAACGCTGACAGATGACATCCCCATTGCGGCCGCAGCAAGGATCGGATTCATGAGCAATTTAAAGAAGGGGTATAAGATGCCTGCTGCAACCGGGATCAGGATTATATTATATATAAAGGCCCAGAAGAGGTTCTGCCTGATATTTCTAATTGTGGCCCTGCTTAAGGCCATGGCAGTAACGATCCCATTGAGATGGCCGCTTATCAGCGTTATATCAGCCGCCTCCATAGCCACATCCGTCCCCGTCCCAATAGCTATCCCCACATCGGCCTGGGCAAGCGCAGGCGCATCATTTATCCCATCCCCGACCATCCCTACGATCCTACCCTC
Source organism: uncultured Nitrospirota bacterium (assembly GCA_964481895.1). Lineage (GTDB taxonomy): Bacteria > Nitrospirota > Nitrospiria > JACRHA01 > JACRHA01 > JACRHA01. The sequence goes on from CAYZUL010000031.1 coordinate 18,833, forward strand.
GTCCTGCAGCCTCTTTACGTGGGCGGCCTTGTCTTCAGGGAGCACCTCAGAAAAGACCCTCTTTATGCCTGCTGTTTTTGCAATTGCCTCTGCCGTGCGCCTGTTATCACCTGTCAGCATAATAACCTCAATCCCCAACCCTTCGAGGGATCTTACCACAGAGATAGAGTTCTCCTTCAATTGATCGGCAACAGCAATTATGCCTGCAATCACCCCGTCTAAGGCGACTAATATCCCTGTCTTTCCTTCATCAGACAACCTCTCAATCTCCCCCCTGGCCCGGCTGATATCAACACCTTCTTCCTCCATAAGCCTTATATTGCCAATCAGGAGCCTCTTCCCTTTTATCCCGGCCTTTATCCCATGACCCGGCATGGCTTCAAACCCTTCAAGATCATAGATCCCGACACCCTCCTCTTTGGCCCGGCCTACTATCGCCTCTGCCAGAGGATGCTCTGATCCCTTCTCGCCGCTTGCCGCATAGGAAAGGAGCTCCTCCTCCTTTATGCCATGGGGGATAATATCCGTCACCTCAGGGGCCCCTTTTGTCAGGGTGCCTGTCTTATCAAGTATAATGGTATTTATCCTGTGGGCCTTCTCCAGGGCCTCACCACTCCTGATAAGGATACCCGATTCAGCCCCCTTCCCTGTACCAACCATTATAGATGTTGGCGTAGCGAGACCAAGGGCGCATGGACATGCAATGATCAGGACTGCAACAAAGTTGAGCATGGCATGTGTGAATCGTGGATCCGGCCCGAACATAAACCAGACCAGGAAGGTAAGCCCTGCAATAGCAATCACCGATGGGACAAAATAGCCTGCAATCAGGTCTGCAAGCCTTGCAATCGGCGGCTTTGATCCCTGCGCCTCCTCGACAAGCCTTATAATCCGGGCCAGGGCCATATCCTTTCCTACTGCACCAGCCTCAAACCTGAATCTACCGGTCTTATTGATGGTTGCCCCTATCACCTTGTCCCCTGCCTCCTTCTCAGCCGGTATGCCTTCTCCTGTTATCATCGACTCATCTACAGCAGAATAACCTTCAATCACAACCCCATCTACAGGTATCTTCTCGCCGGGCCTGACCACCACGATATCACCAACAACTACATCCTCTATGGGAATATCCAGTTCTGATGAATCCCGGATCACCCTGGCTGTCTTTGCCTGGAGCCCAATAAGCTTCTTTATAGCAGCCGATGTCTGGCCCTTTGCCCTGGCCTCAAGGAGCCTGCCCATAAGGATAAGCGTAATAATGGCCGTAGATGTGTCAAAATAGACATCAACAGACAGGCCGCCGGCCTCAAAGAGGGAAGGGAAAAATACGGCAGCAATGCTGTATAGGTATGCCGCAGATGTGCCTACGGCAATCAGCGTATTCATATCTGTTGTCTTATGCCGTGCCGCAGAGATGGCGCCTTTATAGAACTGCCAACCGCACCAGAACTGGACAGGCGTGGCAAGAAGGATCTGGAGCATAAGCATCAGGTTATTCGGAAGATGAGAAAGCCCTATATATTCATGATACATAAGAGGGAATATAGGGATGGTCAAAAGAAGTGATATGATAAACCTCCTCTTGAGCCTCTGATACTCAAGCTGTTTAAGCTCCTCTCCCCTAACCGCTAACCCCTCTCCCCTGACCTCAAGCGGTGTATAGCCTATATCAATTATGGCCCTCTTTATATCTTCAATAGAGGTGATAGTCGGTATGTATTCGACCCTACCCCTCTCTGTAGCAAGATTGACCTGGACAGAGATGACGCCATCTAACCCTTTAATAGCCGACTCTACCTTTGAAACGCATGAGGCACATGACATTCCTGAGATGGGTATCGATACCTTATCTGTCTTTGCCTCATACCCGAGATCAGAAACAGCGCTGACGATATCACCAAGCCTTATCTTCTCCGGATCCATCATCAGGGAAACCCTCTCTGCCGCAAAGTTGACAGAGGCATCCTTAACACCAGGGAGGTCAGACAGTCCCTCCTCTATCCTTGCAGCACAGGAGGCACAACTCATCCCGCCTATCGGTATGGTGCATCTTTTTTCACCTGTATCGAGCTTCATCTGTCCCCCCGTAATAAATTTTACTAGATTAATGGCGCTATTGTCATCAATTTTATGATCCTTGCTCCCTATGCACAGGTCCTCAATATCAGGGTGCTATTTCCTGGATGTTACGAAGAGGTCTGCGTCTCGATGCCGCAGGGAATCCGGGCTGACGAGCGTTAATGAGGATAATGAAAGGTTGTTTTCCTCTTAGGTCTCATCTGCCTCCAGGCTGACAATCTTAAATTGATCCACATCCACAAGCCCCTTATCGGTTATCTTAAGGGCCGGGATAACAGGCAGGGCAAGAAACGACATGGTTATGAATGGAGCATGAGGCTTTACCCCAAGACCTCTTGCAATCTCCCTCAATTTGGCATCCTTCTTTGCTACATATTCAAGCGGCTGGTCAGAGATCAGTCCTGCTATTGGCAGGTCGAGTGCGTCTAATACCTCCCCATCAGAAACTGCTATAAAGCCGCCCCCCATATCTATCAGCCTCCTGGCAGCCATAAGCATATCCTCGTCATTTGTGCCTATTATGATCAGGTTGTGCGAGTCATGAGCCACGGACGAGCCTAATGCCCCCCTTTTAAGCCCAAATCCATAAAGAAGGCCAAGGCCGATATTCCCGGTCGCCCTGTGCCTCTCTATAACTACAACCTTCAAGATATCGTTTTCCGGGTCTGCTACAACCTCGCCACCCACCTTCTTTATCTTTTTAATCAGCTTTTTTGTAATAAGCTGATCCTCAGTTATCCCAATCACCTTTGCCCTATCCCCATTGAGTCTTACCTTAAAGCTATTAAGGTCTAATGACCCAACCCTCACATTATTCACTACAGATATATTAGAATACCTCTGCATATTTACAGATAAAGACCCATCCCTTACCACAATACGTCCATCCTTTATCACTAGCCTGACCTTAAATTCCGACAGGTCTTCAACAACAGCAATATCGGCCCTGTAACCAGGTGCAATGGCGCCAAGATCTTTAAGATTGAAGGCCTCTGCAGGATTGATGGTGGCCATCTGGATTGCCATAATCGGATCCAGGCCAAGCCTTACTGCCTTCTTAATAATATAGTCTACCTCCCCCTCCTCCAGAATATCCTGAGGTTCCTTATCGTCTGTCACAAGAAGACAGCGCCTGTAGTTTCTTGCATCTACTATCTTGAGGAGTTCTTCAAGGTTCCTTGCTGCCGACCCCTCACGGATCATTATATACATACCGAGCCTGAGCTTCTCCAGCGCCTCATCCGCACTAGTCGCCTCATGGTCGCTCCTTATCCCTATACCGATATAGGCATTTAGGGCCTTGCCTGTGAGCATAGGCGAATGACCGTCTATGGGCCTTTTTGCCCTGCGGCCAACCAAGACCTTTTTCAATTCATCCTCACCCTTATTAAGAATCCCGGGGACATCCATCATCTCTGCAATCCCAATGACATTGTCTAGGCTGAATAACTCCTCTATCTCGTTGGCCGTAAAACGGGCTCCTGATGTCTCAAGCTCGGTTGCCGGAACACAGGAGGAGGCCATAATATAAATATTTAGCAATATCCGCCTGCTTGCCTCAATAATATATCTTATGCCTTCCATGCCCAAGACATTGGAGATCTCGTGGGGATCTATGATTATGGTAGTTGTCCCGCGAGGAAGTACCGCCCTGGCATACTCATCAGGCGTCAGAAGGGAAGATTCAAGATGGGTATGGCTGTTAATAAGGCCTGGTATCGCATAATTTCCATCAAGGTCGATCAGTTCGTGGGCCTCCTTATAATCCGCCCCTACACCCACGATCAGACCGTTATCGATTGCTATATTTGTATTATAGACCTCCCCTGACAGGACATTTACCATTCTGGCATTCTTCAGAAGGAGGGCAGGCGGCCTCTCTCCCTTTGCGGTATCAATAAAAGATTTCAGGCTTTCAAGATCATACATATTTAACCATTGAAGAATATTCAGGGATCTTATTGTGAAGAGGCAAGACCCTTGCCGCCTAGCCTAGGCAGACCTTAAGGCAGACAGGAAGAAGGGCTTGACCTCTCTCTTTGACCTATCAACGAAATAGCCGATACCCATCTTCTTCGGGGCTAGGTCCTGCCTTGCGGTCGCATCTACAATAATCTCTCCGCTTATCGGATCCTGGTCTATCTTGAGCCTCCACAAGGCCTGCTCAGCAGGGCCCCTGTGTATATTGCCTTCAAAATCGTAGAGACTCCCGCAGCAGGAGCACTTCAACATCTTTATGTCGTATACAGGGTCAAGGGCACACCCCTCATACCGACACAAGGCCGTGAGCGCATACATACCCCTCTCATTCCTCACCAAAAAAATCTTTAGCGCCTTATCCTGATTTATGAAGAGCCTTGCAGCATTCTCCAAAAAGGCCTCTGTAAAACCAATCGGGTAGCTCTCAGGCCTATTTAACCTAAATGTTGTAGGCGGTTCGTACAAGACCGTAGGGAACAAGAATCTAATACTACCGTATACAGAAAGACCTGTAAATGCAACTATCCCGCCCCATCCGATGATAGTTAGAAAATGTCTTCTGTCTATCATAGTCGGACCCTCCTTTTTTATTAGTTATCTATTATTATATCATGCACCCAAGAGATGGGACAGTTCCAAGTCAAGATCCCCCTTGGTGGATAGTGATTGTTCGTTGAAATCCCTTTAATTCCAGGATGTTATGGTGAAATGGAGGCTCAAGAGGAATTATTCCATAAGCCCGCTAAAATCCGTTATATATTTGAAATCCGTAGTTAATTGGCAAGGACCTTTAAGGCTTGCCTGGGCCTTTAGAAGGATGTATCTTAAGCCATAATCCCTGGCCGCCGTTAATACATTTTTATTGTCATCTATGAGCAGACTCCTTTCTTTTTCGAATCCGATTAGCTGCCTTAGCCTCTCCCAAAACAGCACCTTCTCCTTCGGTATGCCGATATCAAAGGCTGATACGATCCGGTCCAGATGATCATCTATATGAGTCTTCCTGAGTTTTATTTCAATAGTCTTCCGGTGGGCATTTGTTACAAGCGAAACAGATTTTTTTAGCCCCTTCAGAAACTGGAGAAAATCTATGGCCGTCGGATCCAGACCTATAAGGTGGGAGGCACCTTCCTTCAGTCCTGGTATATCCATATCAAGCTCATCTGACCAGAAGTCAAGGTCTGTCCATGCAAGTTCGCCAAGATATTGCCTGTAGTTTGAAAGGAGTTCCTCCCTTGCTCGCTCAAAGGGCAGAGCATTCTTTTTAGCGTACTCTAATGGTACCAACTCCTCCCAGAAGTAGTCATCAAATCCCCTGTCAAGAAGGGTGCCATCCATATCAAGGAGTATATGATCGATCTCTCTCCAGTTTATCATGCTATTATCAATGGACATCTTTACCACACCTGTACGTCTTTAAGACTCCCATCCTCTCCTCCTCCATCTCCTCCAGGCTCCTTTTGGACAGGACAGACCTTGTCTCTTCGCTGACGATATCTGTGTCCGGCCTGGCAAATTCATCCTTTCCCTTGATCAGGAGCCAGTTTTTTTCCTGTCCCTTTAAGCGGAGGAGTACAAACCTCCCTTTTAGTCTATGCCCGTTAAGGATAAACTCTATCTTGCCTGCCCTGAAGGAGACCATAGGATCATCCACGCTTTTTGAGGCCGGGATATATTCATAGTCACCCATATCCCAGACCAGTACTGGGCCTGCCCCGTAACTCCCCTCTTCAATTACCCCCTCGAAATCGGCATAGGCAAGCGCATGGTCATCCACCAGCACGGCAAGCCTCTTGACAGAAGGGTCTAAAGAAGGCCCTTTCGGTATGGCCCATGACTTTAAGATCCCCCCCATCTCAAGCCTGAAGTCGTAATGAAGATATGATGCAGAGTGTTTCTGGATGGTAAAGATGCGCCTTTTTTTCTCTTTCATGTTAAAATCTTACACAGTATAATCCACCAAGTCAAACAAGCTACCTCGGTCTTTCCGGTCTTCGATTTGACAATATTGATGCTTAGGCTATAATTTCAATTGTCTTTATCCCATACTTTGATAAAAGGAAGGTATCATTTTGGGGTAGCAACAGCATTTAATTAGAACGACCTAACTCAGCGACGCCGTCTTTATGGCGTTCGATGTAGTGACTTGTTGGGACTTTGATCTTGTTTTTTGGTTCTAATGCTTTTGATGTCTTTTGGTTTTATGCCTTCGCCATTTTACTTGATGAAACAATTTTTAGATTGTTCAGTTTGTATTTTGTTATCAAGTCCAATCCTGTCTTGTTTATTTCCTCAGGAGATTGATGCTGTTCAGAAAGTTGATGGCGAATTTCATGCAATTTCCACAACGCTGCATCTTCCTCTTTGGTGTAATCATTCTTATAATGTACCATATTGATCGCCTCCTAAATTTTCAAGGGTTAAAATTTGAATATCCTGATATTCTTGCTCTCGATTGATTTTATGAATCATTTTCATGGTTTTCAGATTGACTATATGTCTGAAATTCCAAGAAACTATTGCATCAATAGAATAGTATGAGGCAATAGCAATATGAACAGTATCATTGATTTCCTGGGGTAGAGTATGATCTCTATAAATACTGGCAAGTTTGAATATCTCATCATTAACTTCTAATATGGATGTTGAGAACGTATTGATGAGGTTTAACATCTTTACCTTTAATTCCTGGTCAGTGTTCTTATCGATTTCTTCTAATACCAAGGTTGACACAAATAAGTCAAACTCTTTAGCATTTTGTTGAGTCCATTTTTGCGTGATGAGTTGTCTGACGGGTTTCTGGAAATCGAAATAGGCTGAAATAACAGATGTATCAAGATATAGTTTTAAACTCATGTCTTCTTCCTTCTATTCATCATTGAAGTAGTCACCAACTAACGAGTCTGGCCGTCATCTGTAGTGACTTGTTAGAATATTTTAATTTCAAGATCTGGCATTTGTCAAATAGTAAAGGTTTGCCTATCACAATAACAATTGTTGAGACTTTGATTCTGATATTAGTAAACCTGGTGGTTGTCCCTATATTCCCCTCAAACCAGTACTGGGCCTGCCCCGTAACTCCCCTCTTCAATTACCCCCTCGAAATCGGCATAGGCAAGCGCATGGTCATCCACCAGCACGGCAAGCCTCTTGACAGAAGGGTCTAAAGAAGGCCCTTTCGGTATGGCCCATGACTTTAAGATCCCCCCCATCTCAAGCCTGAAGTCGTAATGAAGATATGATGCAGAGTGTTTCTGGATGGTAAAGATGCGCCTTTTTTCTTTTTCTTTCATTATCTATCCAGCATCGGGATCTTGATCCCCTCCTCTTTTGCCTTCTTAACCGCACCAAGGTAGCCTGCATCGGCATGCCTTGTTATCCCTATGCCCGGGTCATTTGTGAGCACCCTTTCGATCCTCTTGCCCATCTCAGGCGTCCCGTCTGCAACCACTACCTGCCCTGCATGGAGGGAATAGCCAATCCCCACCCCGCCGCCATGATGGAAGGATACCCAGCCTGCACCTGACGCGGTATTCAAAAGGGCATTTAAGATAGGCCAATCGGCAATGGCATCAGACCCATCCAACATCCCCTCTGTCTCCCGGTATGGCGATGCCACTGATCCGCTGTCTAAATGGTCTCTGCCGATGACAACCGGGGACTGAATCTTTCCCGTTGCTACAAGCTCATTTATCATGAGACCAAATTTTGCCCTCTCACCATAACCGAGCCAGCAGATCCTGGCAGGAAGCCCCTGAAACCTGACCTTCTTGCTTGCAAGGTCTATCCACCTGACAAGGGCCATATTATCAGGAAACAGATCCTTGACCACTCCATCTAAGGTATATATATCCTTCGGGTCGCCAGACAGCGCCACCCACCGAAATGGCCCCTTGCCTTCACAGAAAAGTGGCCTGATATAGGCAAGGACAAAGCCTGGGAAATCATAGGCATCATCAACGCCTCCCCTCTTTGCCATGGTCCTGATATTATTCCCATATTCAAAGACAACTGCACCCATCCTCTTGAGATCAAGCATCGCCCTTACGTGCAGGGCAATCGACCCTATCGACCTCTTTATATAGTCATCAGGCGCGCTCCTTCTAAGATCGGCAGCCTGCTCAATAGACAATCCCCTTGGTATGTAACCATTTAAGGGATCATGGGCGGATGTCTGATCAGTGACAAGCGCCGGGACAATCCCCCTCTTTACAAACTCAGGAAAGATATCAGCCGCATTTCCAAGGAGCCCTATAGAGAGCGGCCTCTCGGCCTTTATAGCATCCTGGGCAAGGGAGCATGCCTCATCAAGGGACGTTGTCCATCTGTCAAGATAGCCTGTCTCAATACGCCTTTTAATCCTCCCCTCATCGACCTCAACACCGATAAATACACCCTCATTCATAGCCACAGCCAGCGGCTGTGCCCCTCCCATCCCGCCAAGTCCGGCAGAGAGCACCAGCCTCCCTTTTAAGGTACCGCCAAAATGCCTCTCTCCAGCAGCGGAGAATGTCTCGTATGTCCCCTGGAGGATCCCTTGGGTTCCTATATAAATCCAGCTTCCCGCAGTCATCTGTCCATACATGATCAGACCCATATCCTCAAGCCTCCTGAACTCATCCCAGTTTGCCCAGTTGCCTACCAGGTTGGCATTGGCTATAAGGACACGGGGCGCCCATTCATGGGTCTTAAATATCCCGACAGGTTTGCCGGATTGAATAAGGAGCGTCTCGTCATTCTCAAGGGAGGTCAGCGATCTTACTATCGCATAATAGGCATCCCAATTTCTGGCCGCCTTTCCTGATCCGCCATATACGATCAGATCCCTTGGCCTTTCAGCCACCTCCTCGTCAAGGTTGTTCATCAGCATCCTCAAGGCCGCCTCCTGAACCCAACCCTTGCAGGATATCTCTTTGCCCCTTGGCGCCTTAATAGGTCTATATTCCATTTCTGCTCCTAATCCAGGATAGAGCTAAAGACACCCTTTGAAATCAATCCGACTACCTTCTCTATGTCTTTCGATATAACCCTGTCCTCCTCCAACATCGGGACCTCCCCCCTTATCAGCTCATAGGCCCTTCTTGTCCCTATACCGGGCCTCAATGGACTGAGGAGGTCTATCCCCTGAGATGCTGCAAGGAGTTCTATAGCCAGGATCCACTCTACATTCCTGATAATATCCTTGAGCTTTAGTGCGGCCCCCATACCCATGCTCACATGATCCTCCTTGTTCCCCGATGTAGGGATAGAATCGACCGATGCGGGATGCGAAAGAACCTTATTCTCAGATGCCAGGGCTGCTGCTGACACCTGGGCCACCAT
>CAYZUL010000032.1:0-27772 GCA_964481895.1 uncultured Nitrospirota bacterium
AGTCAGAAAGGATGGCTGCCTAAATGCTATTTCCACACCTATTGACAAGATCTCGATTGAGCAAGGACAAAGCGAACGCATCGATGGTTGTTATATAGCAGGGAATCTTTGGGCAGTGTTCAAGCAGCTTCAGTTGAAGTCGGCGTCTGGAGCCGTGCATGCGCGTGATAGCAAGCAATCGGCGGTGATCAGCCATCAGGAAACGGGGAGTAAGCTCAGCGGTTTGTCTCATGAGCCATGTCGTTTTGCCTGTTCCGGCTTGGCCGACAACCGCGACGATATCCCCCATGGTCAAGCCCTTCTCACGTGCGCGGCAACATAAACCATAGTCCCATTAGCCTCGCTGTGGCTTGTCCAGCCAGTATTGATTAGGTGTGCTGTTGGAAGCGATTGCCGCAAGGTCGTGCAAAAACTCACATGCACGTTTGCAACACTCGTCTGATGCAATAGACTCCCAAACTATATTCTCGTGCAGTTCATAATCTTTCTTTTTGGCGATAAGCGCGTCCTGAAGGCTCCGTAGCGTTGGGGTGGAATTGCCGAGCAGAACCTTCATTACGGCACCCTGTGAAGCCAAAGCCGGTTCCAAAATCCACGCCGACAGGCATTCGATGGCGGCCCCTTCACCGAATCGGATAATCTTGGAGGGTGCCGGAGAATCGGCTATCAGATTGCAAAGGTATGACCCACCGGATTCGTCACCATCAAGCACAGGGACAGCGTCCGGACGAAACCGTGCGATTTCCCTAAAGCTCTCAGCGACAGCCGCATCACTGGTTGGCAACATCGTCATGGGTCGCAGGTCGAAATGCTTAGTTGCATCCCGGTATGACTGCGCGAGTCGCTGCCAGAGTGACAACCATTCGTAGTCGTATTGACCTTCTGGAACTACGATCACACATCCCATAAGCGCTTCGTAAAAGACAGCGCGATGTGTGAGATAGAGTTTCCGAACGCTATTGATGGGAATATCTTTTACCGGTTCGGTTCGCAATCTCTCTGCTGAAAGACGTCCTTTATTGTTGGACACGAATATGACTTCATGTGGCTGATAACCAGCAGCCACATTTGGGGACTGCGTGGTGACGATTGACTGCACGCTCGCAGAGCGTATGCGGTGAACTAGACGTTGATGTAAAGATGGGTGCAGGTGGAGTTCAGGCTCCTCTGCTGCTAAGATAAAGTTTTGGCCTGTTTTCTGTCTATGTTCAGCAAATGCAAGTAGCAGAAGAAATGCCTGAAGCGAGACCATTCCTGCACCATGCCTTGCTACAGGGATCAGGACATCATCGGACTGGGCAATATGCGCAACCAGGCTTTGCAGCACGGCAATAGCATCCAGATTTGTCGGGCGGAAAACCATTCTGCTTGATTGCCCAATGAGAAGAAAAGATTGTAGTTCCTTAGTGGCTGCCTCAAGAATCTCCGAAAGCGGTGCGGAATCCTCGATCTTGGCGACATCCGTCCGCAGTTGCTTCTTTAACTCGTCAACGGTTTTGCCCGGCAAAGCATCGTACTCTCGAATGACCTTGAGAAGTGACGATGACCGGAAGGTAAGGAGCTTGTCCCAGTCACGGTTGCTGGATAAAAGAAATAGGCCAACTTGTCGGAGTAATCGCCATGGAACAACAGAGTACCCGTCGGTAAACGGATCACACTCCCCATGGTAGAAATATCTTACCGTTTCAAACTCGCAAGCCTCATCATCAAAACGTCCAGCCATAGCAACCTGGGCAGCAAGTGCTACTCCCGGAGATGGGTCGGCCTCAGTAGACAGTGACCAGTTATCCTCGCGCCACCATACGGGTTGAGCTGCTTCATGTCCGATAAACCAATCCGGCACGGCCGTCGGATCATCGTAACCGAAATCGGTAATCGTGGCAATAATATAGAAGCGACTTTCAGGTTTTGGGGAACCCGCGAAAAAGTCCCAATCGGTAATAGGGCTAACCATCCTCTCACGTCCGAAGAGGAGAGCCAAGGCTTCGACGATAGTAGTCTTGCCAGCGTTGTTCGCACCCAAGAGAACAGCGTGTTTGGGTAAAATAACACGCCCTTCACTGATACCTCTAAAATTCCGAAAGTCAATCTGGCAGACACGCATCAGAAAATACTCCTATTCCCGCTTCTTTCCATACGGCTCTAGCTCCACTCTCACCCGCATCGGCTTGGTCATGGCATCCGCCTTAAGACAGCAATGTTGAAACTTCTTAACCTCGTGCCATTTAAACCTGGAAAGGTCTTTTTTCGGCTCCTGAACCTGTGGTGTGACATTGCAATTTGTAATAATTGGAGCCAGGAACTCAAATTCATAAGCGATCCCATGGGAATATGCCTGAAGGCCGAGACGAAGAAGATGTCTGTTATTTAACTGGATGACCTTCTATTTCGGGTCTCACAACCTGCAACTAATAAACAGTTTGTATATTATAATCCTATTTATCCAGAAATGTTAAGCGAAAAAAATAGCTTCTCAGATGAGACTATTAAGGCAGAACTCGTTGGGGGGGTTCTTGAAACCGGCAAGCAGACTCAGGGAATTATTCTGGTCGGGGCGACTGGATTTGAACCAGCGACCACTCGCACCCCAAGCGAGTGCGCTACCGGGCTGCGCTACGCCCCGACTCTTCCTTAAATAAAATATTATAATTAGGAGTGATTTTTAGGAGGATATCCCATTTAGAATGTCTTTGAGCTCCTTCTTTAGTCTCTTAACAAGACCTCTATCTTCTTTATCAGATCTATTACCCGAAAGCCTCCTTTTAACCCCTTCAATCGTATATCTTTCCTTGTAAAGCATATCTTTAATATTAAGAATGATCTCTATGTCCTTCTTCTGGTATAGCCTCCACCCGCCCCTGTTCTTCCTTGGAGAAAGGGATGGAAACTCTGACTCCCAGTATCTTAGGACATAAGGCTTAACACCGGTCATACGGCTGACTTCACTTATCCTGTAAAAAAGCTTACCATCTGATGAAACTTTATTGTTCAACCCCTCTGGCGATCCCCTCTTGTCCGTTGACATAGCCCTTAAAGACCTGGCTTGCCCTGAATGTAACAACCTTCCTCGGTGTTATCCCTATCTCCTCGCCTGTTCTGGGATTCCTTCCTTTCCTCGGCCGCTTGTTCCTTACGATAAAATTCCCAAACCTCGCTATCTTTACCTGCTCACCATTCTTCAGTCTTGCCTTAATAGTATCAAGGACCAGATCAATAATCTCCTCTGCATCTTTCTTTGAGATACCTACCTTTTCACTAACCTCGCCGGCTATATCAGCCTTTCGCATCAGGATTTCCTCTCTTTATTGAATTTACCAAATGCCTATAAAATACAATAGGCTTCCCATAATGTCAAGGGTTGGGCCTCTGTAATTAGTTAAAGATCCCATCTGGCCTGGCCTCCCCTATAGTTACCTTAATATCCCTGACCTCTTTATTCCTTATAAGATCCAGATTCATCGGCTCTCCAATTGCATATCCCTCCACGATATTCTTGAACTGGCTGATACTATTTAACCTGTTCTTATTCAGACCGACTATAATATCTCCAGCCATGATCCCCGCCCTCTGAGCAGGACTATCATCTAATACGCTCTTTACTAACAAACCCGTCCTTTTAATCTGATACCCTATCCCAACAGCATCAAATGATATTGATTTAACACCTATCCCGATCCATCCCTTCTTTATCTTACCATTGAATACAACACCCTCCATAAACGCCCTGGCGCTATTTATCGGGGTGGCAAACCCTATTCCCTGCCCAGAGGAGATAATCGCGGTATTAATCCCGATTACCTCCCCTTTAATATTAATAAGGGGCCCTCCGCTGTTGCCGAAGTTTATTGACGCATCGGTCTGGATATAGTCTTCATTGTCTATCAAGCCCAGATTAGATCTTCCCGTTGCGCTGATCACACCAAAGGTTACTGTCCTGTCAAGACCAAATGGATTCCCTATTGCAATCGCCCATTCCCCTGCCTCCAGTTTACTCGAGTCCCCGAAGGCTACCGTGGGGAATCTTTCTTCTGATGAGATCTTAAGTAGAGCCAGATCTGTCTTTGTGTCTTTACCTATGACCTTCCCTTCAAACTCCCTCTTGTCGGCAAGCCGTACATTAATCTTATCCGACTCGGCAATGACGTGGTTATTTGTCAGGATATATCCGTCACTCTTAACGATAAACCCGGAGCCGAGGCTCTTCTCTTTATATTCAACATCCGGTAATGTACTAAAGGGATTAAAAGTGAAAAGATCATAAAAAAAATTCCCGCTCCCTTTTTTCTGATTAACTTCAGAATTCTTGACTGCCTGTGTTGTGCTGATATTAACTACAGCCGGCATGGCTGATTTGGCCGCTTTGACAAAGGCCTCCTCAACCAATGCAAGATCCATCGCAGGGGCCCCTTCTTTCTCCTCATGTGATTTGAGACCAGGCCCCAATTCAAATAATACCTTAGATATCTGCTCCTCCTTCTCACATGAGAGCGATATAAAGGATATAAAGGCAAGTATGTATAAAATCTTTTTAATGGCTCTGAACATTCCCATCCAGGATCTCTGTTATAATCGGTCTAAAATCAGGGTTTTCCTCAACCCTTTTATTGCAAGCCCTTATAATAAAAAAGGAAATAATTAAAAAAACAATAGCAAAGGCCACCTCAGATAACTCCTGGTTTATAGTATTATTAACACCTATCGCAACCCACTTTCCTGTAATGGCTCCTATAAAAAGAGATATTAACGGGACAAGGTAGATGATAATTGACGCATACATTACAGATCCGGATGAAAGGGCGATCTTAACCCGCTGTCCAACCTTTGCATTAACCGGATTTCTTACCTCTATGATCATATCCTTTTCGTCTTCACTATGACAGCTCCTTGATGCAGAGCAACTGTTGCACATACCGCTTCGATGTGCCTTCACTACCGCCCTGCCATCGACCAGGTCAACTATTATCCCCTCTTCCTCTAACATGATTTATCCGTCTTTTTCTTTTTGCCTTTGAGCAGTTTATACTCTATGCTATCAACAAGTGCCTGCCAGCTCGCCTCTATGATATTCTCAGATACACCGACTGTACCCCATTTTCCCTCCATATCACCGGATTCAATCAGTACCCTCACCTTAGATCCCGTGCCTTTATTTGCAGCAAGCACCCTCACCTTATAGTCCAATAATTTTACATCCGCCAGATCGGGATAAAACTTCTCCAGGGCCTTTCTTAAGGCATTATCAAGGGCATTTACAGGGCCGTTTCCAACTGCCGCAGTATGCTCGACTGCCCCCCCAACCTTTACCATAATGGTAGCCTCGGATATAGGATCTTCATCCTCCCTCCTCTTCTCAACTATTACGCGGAAACCTACCAGATCAAAAGATCTCTTATGTCCTGCAATTGCCCTCTTCATCAGGAGTTCCAGGGATCCGTCTGCCCCTTCAAACTGATAACCCTGGCTTTCAAGACCCTTTAGCTTATGGAGGATCGAGGCCACCTCAGGGCCTTCCTTTTCTAAACATATGTTGTACTCCTCACCCTTTTTAAGGAGGCTGCTCCTGCCCGCATAGTCAGAGATCAAGATCCTTCTGCTGTTACCAACAAGCTCAGGGGGAATATGCTCGTATGTAACCGGGTTTTTCCCCACCGCGTCAATGTGCACACCTGCCTTATGGGCAAAGGCAGATTCACCCACATAGGGCTGGTGTTTTTGGTGGGGGAGATTTGCTATCTCGTTGACAAAATGAGACACCTCTTTTATGTGTCTTAACTTTTCATCCGATATACAATCTATCTTCATCTTGACCTTGAGGTCAGGGATTATTGATGAGAGATTTGCATTTCCGCACCTCTCCCCGAAACCGTTGATCGTCCCATGCACCTGGGAGGCGCCCTTTCTGACCGCAACAAGTGTATTTGCCACTGCCATATCTGAATCATTATGGGCATGTATCCCGATCGGACACCTAAGCTCGTTCCGGACCTTCTCAAATACCTCCTCTACATACCAGGGCATAGTACCGCCATTGGTATCACAGAGTATGATTGTATCTGCGCCTGCAGCCTCTGCTGACAAAAGCGTCTTAATTGCATATTCCGGATTGGACCTGTAGCCGTCAAAGAAATGTTCTGCGTCGTAGAAGACCTTTCTCTTCTTCGATTTAAGATAGGAGATAGAATCTGAGATAAGTTCCAGGTTCTTCTTGAGGGAAATCCTTAAGGCATCCGAGATATGCAGGTCCCAGCTCTTGCCGAATATGGTAATTACCTCGGTCTTAGCATCAAGGAGGGACCTTGTGACAGGATCATTCTCAATCCTGTTTGTTGCCCTTCTTGTTGAACCAAAGGCCACTACCTTTGATGTCTTCAGGTCGAGCCTCTTTATCTCCCTGAAGAACTCAATATCCTTTGGATTTGAACCTGGCCAGCCGCCTTCAATATAGTGGACGCCCAGATCGTCCAGTCTCTGGGAGATCCTTAATTTATCCTCAACAGAGAAGGAGACATCCTCAGCCTGTGCCCCATCCCTGAGGGTTGTATCATAGATCTCAACGCGATACATAAACTACCCCCGATCATCTCCCGAGCTCAAATGAATCATGGAGCGCCCTGACCGCAAGTTCAGTATATCTTGAGTCGATTATACAGGATATCTTTATCTCTGATGTCGATATCATCATTATATTTATCCCCTCCTTTGCAAGCGTGCCAAACATCTTGGCTGCGACACCGGAATGGGATCTCATGCCGACACCTATAATGGAGACCTTGCTGACCTCGTCCTTTACCTCAACCCCCTTTGCCCCGATACCCGCTATCATCTCCTTCACAATCTTCACCGCCTTATCCATATCTGTTCCCGGTACGGTAAAAGAGATGTCTGTGAGACCCCCCTGCCCTGTATTCTGTATGATCATATCAACCACGATATTATTATTTGCTACAGTGCCGAAGATCTTGTAGGCTATACCCGGTTTATCCGGTACACCGATAATTGTGATCCTGGCCTGGTTTTTGTCATAGGTAACACCAGACACTGACACCTGCTCCATATCCTTTTCCTCCATGGTAACGAGCGTTCCGGAATTTTCATTAAAACTTGATCTTATCCCTACGGGCACATTATACTTCATGGCAAATTCGACTGCCCTGGTTTGAAGGACCTTGGCGCCCAGGCTTGCCATCTCCAGCATCTCCTCATAGGAGATCTTCTTTATCTTCTTTGCAGATGGGACAATATTCGGATCCGTTGTATATACCCCGTCAACATCTGTGTATATGTCGCAGAGATCCGCCTTTAACGCGACTGCAAGGGCTACAGCCGTTGTATCTGATCCACCGCGGCCAAGGGTTGTCACATCAGACTTCTCATCTATACCCTGGAATCCTGCCACAATAGGGATAATACCTTCTGCAAGGGCTTCATGGACCCTCTCTGCGGTTATCCTCTCTATCCTGGCCTTTGTATGGGCGCTGTCAGTAATAATCCCCACCTGTCTTCCCGTGTATGACCTTGCCTTATAACCCATATCCTGCAATGCCATGGCAAGAAGCGCTATTGTCACCCGCTCCCCTGTGGAGAGGAGCATGTCCATCTCCCTCTCATCCGGATCGGAAGATACCTGGCTAGCAAGGGAGATCAGCCTGTTGGTCTCACCCCCCATGGCAGAGACCACAACCACAACGTCATCCCCGCCATCCTTTGTCCTTGCCACACGCCGTGCAACATTCTTTATCCTTTCAGGATCACCTACAGATGTACCGCCAAATTTCTGGACAATAAGCGCCACGTGATCTCTCCTTACTTTCTGCCTAGGAAAAAGTCCATCAATCTATACCCCGGCTCAATTAAAAGATTAGAACCCTCCGCATTCCTTTCATTAAAATCATTTCCTGAATTGCCGGACTTATTATTATCATATATCAGGAACGGAACCGGATCAGAGGTATGGCTCCTTATTGAAACTGGCGTCCTGTGATCACATGTAACCATTATCCTATATTCCGCTATATCCTTTAGCCCATCAATTAGGGTACCAATAAACAAGCTGTCGATATCCTCCAATGCCTTTATCTTTGCCTTAAGATCACCAGAGTGACCTGCCTCATCAGGTGCCTCGATATGTACGTAGACTATATCCTTCTTCCTGATCTCTGATAGTGCGTATTCGGCCTTTCCTTTGTAGTTTGTATCGAGGTATCCTGTCGCCCCTGGCACTGATATAATATCAAATCCAGCATACCTTCCGAGTCCTTTGATCAGATCAACTGCAGTGATCATTGATCCCGAGAGGTGATATTTCTCGTCAAACCGCGGCATCTTTGGTGCCTTTCCCTGCCCCCAAAGCCAGATACAGTTGGCAGGGGCCTTGCCTGCTGCTATCCTCTCCTCATTTATGGGGCTTGCCTTCAAAACCTCTATAGAGGCATCCATCAACTCATTTAGAAGGTCATTGCCATCTCCCTGCGGGAGATAACTACCTAACTTTTTGTCAAGGATATCATGTGGGGGCGTAGTCGCAACCTTAGCCTTTCCATCCTCCCAAACCATCAGGTGCCTGTAACTTACACCTGGATAGAATTGTATTTCCTCGTTGCCAAGCCTATCGTTTATCTCGTATATAAGCTCCCTTGCCTCTTCTGTACTTATATAACCTGCGCTATAATCACCCATTACAAGATTAGGCTTAAGCCTCCTTATATCGTAACCCCCCTCATGGTTCTTCAGAGAGACAAAGTTGCACCTGTAGGCAACGTCATAGGGTTCTAAAGTGACACCCATTCCGGCGGCCTCAAGGGGTGACCGGCCGGTATAATAGAGGTGTGGATCATAGCCAAGAATGGCAAGGTTTGTGACATCAGATCCGGGCGGAAACTTATCAACTACAGTCTTTACCATGCCAATCATTCCATTCTTTGCGAGGTAATCCATGTTAGGTATCCTGGCAACCTCCATCGGCGTCTTCATCCCTATCTCCTGGATCTGATAATCGGCCATACCGTCTGCAATCAGGATAATATATTTCATGTCTTATGCCTTCTCCGATTATTAATAGCCCAAAACCTTAATTACCTCATCCACCTCTGCCCGGATCGTAATAGGTTTCTGCGAGACACCAAGCGCCGCGTCGGTATCTTTTAACCCGTTCCCGGTCAGGGTACATACCACCACATCATCCTCCTTAAATAAACCCTGCTTGTTCTTCTTAATTACCCCTGCCACCGAGACAGCAGACGCAGGTTCGCAGAATAGACCCTCAAGTCCGGCAACCATCCTGTAGGCCTCCATTATTTCATCATCCGTGACCAGATCTATCTCCCCGCCGGATTCTGCCGCAGCCGCAACTGCGGGTTTCCAGCTTGCAGGATTTCCTATCCTTATTGCCGTTGCAATAGTTTGAGGTTTTTTAACGGGGTGACCCAATACTATCGGGGCTGCCCCTGCGGCCTGAAACCCCATCATCCTGGGAAGGGTCCTGATCCTACCCTTTTCCAGATATTCCTTATACCCCTTCCAATAGGCCGTAATATTACCGGCATTCCCAACAGGCATAAAATGATAGTCGGGAGGATATTCAAGCTGATCACATACCTCAAAGGCAGCGGATTTCTGGCCTTCTATCCTGTAAGGATTCACGGAGTTTACGAGTGTAATCTTATATCTGCCGGATATCTCCTGTACTATCTCCAGTGCATCGTCAAAGTTACCCTGCACCTGGATCACCGTTGCCCTGTGCACCATAGCCTGGGCAAGCTTACCTATGGCAATCTTTCCCTCCGGTATCAAGACATAGACCTTTATCCCTCCCCTTGCCCCATAGGCTGCGGCTGAGGCGGAGGTATTCCCTGTGGACGCACAGATCACGGCGTTAGATCCTTCTTCTATTGCCTTTGAGATCGCCATGGTCATACCCCTGTCCTTGAATGAACCCGTAGGGTTTGCACCTTCATATTTCAGGTATATATCTATCCTCGGATTTATTGCCTTTGCCAGGTTCTTGCATTTCACAAGGGGGGTATTCCCCTCGTTGAGCGTTATTACCGGTGTCTTGTCTGTAACGGGCAAGAATTCCCTGTATTCCCTTATAATCCCGCGCCAGGCCATTATATCTCCTCGCCCTCAACCCTGATAACAAGACTCTTCTCTGATATGTATGGCATCATGTCAATCTCCATCAAGGCAGTCCTGATATCCTTCTCCTTTGCCCTGTGTGACATCATTACTACAGGAACAGATCCTCCTTCTTTCCTCCCCTTCTGCGATACCCTTGAGATACTGATATTATTCCTGCCGAGCACACCGGATATATTGGATAATACACCGGGGCTATCCATTGCCATAAACCGGATATAGTAGATTGAACTTATCTCCTCAATCCTCTTTACCCTTAAGACCTTCCGGTTTTCAGATTTATAGGATGTAACAGGCACCCTGCAAGGTGACCCGCTTATTATATTCCTGCCTATATCTATTATATCGCTCACAACCGCGCTTCCGGTAGGAAGTTCGCCTGCGCCCTTTCCGTAGAGCATCGATTCACCGGCCGCATCCCCTATTATATATACCGCATTATATACCCCGCTTACCTTTGCTAGCAGATAGTCGTCGGGAATCATGGTAGGATGCACCCTTGCATCTATCTCTCCATTAGCGATTTTTGCTATGGCAAGCGACTTTATCCTGTATCCGAATTCTCTTGCATATTCTATGTCAAGTGGTGTTATTTGTCCTATGCCTTCGACGTATATATCTTTCACCGAAACAGGGGTACCGAAGGCAAGATTTACCAGGATAGACAGTTTATGCGCTGCATCTATCCCCTCGATATCCAGCGTCGGATCCGCCTCCGCGTAACCTGCCTCCTTTGCCTCAGAAAGCACGCCTGAAAAAGGCCTCCCCTCCTCTGTCATCTTTGTAAGTATATAGTTTGAGGTACCATTTATTATCCCGAATATAGCTTCTATCCTGTTGGCATCAAATCCTTCCTTTAAGGCCCTTATTACAGGTATCCCCCCGCCTACTGATCCTTCAAATCCGAGATCTACTCCGGCATCCTCTGCTGCCCGGTAGATCTCTTCACCATGGTCCGCCAGGAGGGCCTTATTCGCAGTTACAATATGCTTCCCCCTGCTGATTGCCTCAAGTATATACGCTTTGGCCTGGTTGATCCCGCCTATCACTTCAACTACGATGTCAATATCGGGGTTTATAATCACATCCATGGGATCCTTTGTAAGGATTCTCCTGTCAATCCTTATGCCCCTGTTACGGTCAATATCTCTATCGGCAATAGCTGCTATCTCAACAGGAAGGCCAAGCCTCCTCTTGATGATCTCCCTATTGTTAATAATGACCTTTACCACCCCGGTCCCGACTGTCCCGAGCCCGATTATGCCTACCTTTATACTATCCTTCATGTTTCTTAAGTACCATCTTTATCCCCGCAATGGCCTGCCTCGTCCTATATTCATTTTCAACAAGGGCAAATCTCACATGGTCATCGCCATATTCCCCGAAACCGGCCCCTGGAGATACTGCCACCTTAGCCTCCGACAAGAGAAGCTTAGAGAACTCCAAAGAGCCCATTCCTTTAAAGATATCAGGGATCCTTGCCCAGACAAACATAGTGGCTACCGGTTTATCCACCTTCCAGCCAATACGATTTAAGCCATTAACCAGTATATCGCGCCTCTTTCTGTATCTCTCCCTGATCTCCGCTACACAATCCTGAGGACCATTTAGCGCTATTATACTGGCTATCTGGATAGGCTGAAATATCCCATAATCTAGATAACTCTTTATCTTTGTCAGGGCTCCTATTACATCTTTATTCCCTACACAGAAACCGACCCTCCAGCCTGGCATATTGTAGCTCTTGGAGAGGGTATAAAATTCCACACCAACTTTTTTAGCCTCAGGGACCTGAAGAAAACTCGGAACCTTGTAACCATCAAATGACAGGTCAGCATAGGCAAGATCGTGTACTACAATAAGCTTATTCTCCAGGGCAAATTCTGTAATTTTTTTAAAGAATCCCAGATCTACAACCATCGTAGTCGGGTTGTGCGGAAAATTTATGATCAGCATCTTGGGTCTCGGCCATGTCTGCCTGTAGGCCTTGGTCATGTCATCAAAGAAGTCGCTCTCCTCCCTGAGAGGTATACTCCTTACCTCTCCTCCCGCGATAATTACGCTGTATGGATGTATGGGGTAAGTCGGTGTAGGAACGAGCACCACGTCGCCGGGACTGATGGTAGCCAGGGCAAGGTGCGATATACCCTCCTTTGATCCGATGGTTATTATTACCTCTGATTCAGGGTCTAACTCAACCCCAAAATTCCTCTTATACCAATCTGTTATGGCAAGCCTGAGTTTCGTTATGCCCTTAGATGCCGAATATCTATGATTCCTCGGATTCTTGGCCGTCTCAATTAATTTATCAACTATATGCTTAGGTGTAGGCTGGTCCGGGTTCCCCATCCCAAAATCTATAATATCCTCCCCGCGTCTCCTTGCCTCTATCTTCATGTTGGTTACTATACTGAAGACATATGGCGGCAGCCTTTTTATCCTTTGAAATTCTTCCAACAACCCCTCCCTTTAAACCTACTCTGCGCCAAATATATACTCTGCTATCCTGTTGCTTATCTCACCCGTTACCTCATTCTGCATAACCCTGAATGCCTTGTTCCGGGCCTCAGGAAGTGTCAAATGCCCCTCCCTCCCTGATTTATTTATGCTGCCGAATATCTTTCCCTCGCTACCTTCGATTAACTTTAGATTAGCAGACCACCTTACATATTCCCATACAGGGTCCCTGAGGTCGACCTCGCTGATCTCCGTCTCACCCCTTACTATCAGGTCAGGAGAGGGCCTGTTTTTCAGGTTATCCTCTGACAAAGAAAATCCTTTCTGGTTTAGGCCCTCAAATATAGACCCGGCAAGTCTTTGAGATTCAGGCCCTGTGACCTCGATGATGATATTAAAATCTGATCGCAAGATTTCATCAAGCTTCTTTTTTACAGATACAAGGCTAACCCTCTCCTCAACACCCTTTCCACTTAGATCTACTACCCTAAGATCTGTATTTAATGCCTCCCTTAAGAGCAATGTCCTGATGGTGCCCCCAAGTCCTCTTATCTTTTTCAGCTTATCACGAGACCCCGTTGTATCTGAAATGAGCTGTGAGACCTTTGAATCAAGCGCAGAGATCTTATCCATAAGGGCAGATGCTGCCTGCTTCCTGTTCATGGTAGCAAGGGCATAATAGGTCTTATTTGCAGGGTCAAACCAGACCTCGGATATTGTGACATTCTCAACTACCTTTTCCGTAGAAACCTTTGTAATCTGCTCAATATTTATCTCCGTGCCTGACCTGTTCTGCCCCTTAGATTCTATCCCCATATATCTCTCCCAATCCTCGGTATGGGAGCTTATCTCTGCCGTAAAAGTCTTCGATATCGCAGCGTAGGCCTGATCTTCTGCCAGATTCCTGCTCTCTCCCATTCCCACGCCTGTCAGATACTGCTCGGCCGGATAGAATGTACTTGACCCATCTGTCCAGTCAGGCTTCTTCCCGCCGGAAGATTCTCCTGTGCAGATAAAAAGAGACAAGAGGATCGTAAGTGTAAGAATATAGTTTGTTCTTGGTATATACAGTGACATAATAATATTCTATCACATTACCTTATATACGATAAACTTCTTTTCTCCCGCCTTAATATCAATATCCGGGAATCTCCCCTTCTCGACAACCCCACCATGCTTAGAGAAATAACTAAACTCAATATTATAACGACCGGGGTTAACAGATATCCTGCATAGCTGGATCTCAGCCGGCAGGGTCCTCCAACTCCTCTTGTCCGACTCTTCAGTAGCAATATTGATTATATTTGTGGCAGTCCCGGCAATAGCACCAAGAAGCGGATTCTCCTTTGTGACCTTTTCCTTTACCGTCCTGGATGCTGCATACTTCACAGCAGCCCTTGCTATAGCCTTACCTGTAATCCTTGCAATCCGGTCCTCAAGATCCTTCTTGGCTATGACCGTTATATCCTCCACCAGATTTGTACGGCACGCCTCTTCGGCAGAATCTACCCTGACCTGGGTAAAGGCAATCTGTGTATCCCTTTCTACAAACTTAGGCAAGGCAACCCTCAACAGATAGACCCCTCCTTTACCGTCAGGTATAGGGGCATCTATAAAATAGTCCTCCTTAATGGGCGCCTTTCCATTATAACTCATAAAGACTATTTCACCTTTTTCTTTCAGGTCACGATATCTAAGCCACCTGGTGCCAGGGGTTATCGCACTATACTCCTTGTGTTCATCGACCAATCCAAGCGCATCTGACATCCTCAGAAGGTCCCCTATTATAAAGGGCGGGACAGTGGTATTATAGTTGGCCTTATAGGATTTAAAGGCCTCGTATGCCTTCCTGTAGGATATAAATGCATCATTTAATTCGCCCTTTGCCTCATAAAGTATCCCTGCAAGATACCTGGCAAGGGCATCCTCCTTGTATCTGTTTTTCTTCTCATATTTATCGTTTAAGAGGTTTAGCTTATGATCAACCTTCCTCGCCTCAACAAGTGTCTCATCAAGCTGCCCCAGATAGATATAATTCAATGCGGATATAATATTAATCATCACCTTTTCAAAGTCCTCCCCTTCATAGGGAAGGAGATTGTCATTGGAAAGCATGGCGCCAGCCGCGGTGCTGATGCTCCTGGTGTATAATTCATCTATCTTCTTTTCCGCTTCGGCTAGAAACTGATTGCTCTCTTTGTATCTGCCGGCAAGATGAAGAGTCATCCCCCTGTCCAGATAGTAGATTACTTCATTCCTGCTCCCATAACCATCTTTGTTCTGATCTATAATGGAGTCCGCTTCAGCATAGCGGTGCTCTGAAAGGTTTTTTTCGACAAGTACATAGTGGGATCTTACTGGAGAGCATGCATCAAGGAACAGCAGGAGCAAAAGAGAGGAGATAATCCTCTTTATCCCAACGGGATTGATCATTGATCTCAGAATCCAAACTTGCTTTTTGAGATGACCTTCTTGATCTTCTCCTGGCCAAACCAGACCTTGGTATTTTTCTCGATATCTATCATCTCAAGATCAACCTGGTAGAAGACAGCCTTTACACCCTCTGATTCGTCCAATATTGTATTAATCGTACCCTTTAACATGTAGTCCGCGCCTATCTCTTTTCCCGGGCCCTTGGCTGTCTCCTCGGAAGAGTGTCTTGACTGTTCCTGTCTCTCTTCCCTGATCTCTTCCCTCTCACCCTTCGATGCGACAAAGACTACCTTGCCTGAATTTGTAAGCTCCCTCTCGAGGTCATTAGTAAAGGTCTGCACACTTATATGCTCGTGACTCCTGTTAACTACAGTCCCAACAATCACAGTAGGCTGTTTTCCGGTCCTCGTATGGAAATTACCAATCCATGGCCTCTCTAGTGCCTCCTTCACCATCTTTTCGGCAACAAGCCTTGAATCAGTGTCATTCCATCTCCCGCTCAGGTCGGTTACTGTAGTAGTCTCAACACGGCTTACCTGTGTAGTAGCACAGGAATAAAGAAAGAATGCAAGGATTAAAGAAAATAAACGGGCCAGCCTTTTAGTTCTGCAATCTTTCATGATAAATACCTCCAGTAGATCAAATCTTCTTTATTAAGTTACGGAGAGATTAGATGCTAACTCTTTATAATAGTTCGTTTTTGCATAATTTATAAATCAATTATTACAGAAGCAATAGACCTTGTCAAGTTTGTAAGGGGCCAGACAATATGGTCTGTTAACCTTGGTTTCGCTTGCAAGCAGGCCTTCCGGAGAATCCCCTAGGACCTGCTTTTTCACACCGAATGAGCCGGATCAAGACATTGACATAAGGGGGAACCTATCCTATAATGTAGATAGTTTTGACTGAAATCTCTAATCCGAGGGGCAGATGGAGCCAAAAGAGAATGAAAGGTTGCGGGATCTCGTTAAAGAACTTGTAAGCATAATCAATGCAGTTTTTTCGGAGAGCAAAGAGATAAAGAATGCCTTAAGAGATTTTGAGGATGAAGGCTATCATGCAGATCTTATCCTCGCATCTATAGCAAAGATATCACCAAAGGATAAGCTAGCCAATGAAAAACCCCTTGTATACGAATTTAACAATTTCGATGAAGCCTTTTTAAAGGCCCTCAAGATCAGGCTTGATCCGGAAAAAAACAAAGAGCAGGAATAGTCATACCCTTACCTTTCAAGTATCACAAACAGACGGAAAACCATCTATATTGACAAGCAGCACTCTATCTGTTATTTTTACGCCGTGCCGAGATAGCTCAGTAGGTAGAGCAGAGGCCTGAAAAGCCTTGTGTCCGCAGTTCAATTCTGCGTCTCGGCACCATGAAATTTACCGGCATTTCAGTAGATTGCGGCTTCTCACCTGTCATTAACCAATCTTCTAAAACATCGTTGCTGCCACCTTTGATGCCAATCATGCCTTCTTCCATCTGGACATGCACATGAATTGGCTCATTGCAATCGAAACCATAGAAGAAAAGGCGATCCTGATCGCCAATCTCAAGGCAGGCTCAAGGACTCATTGCTTCTATGCCACTTATATCTTTGAAATGCCTTTTGTCAAATGTATAAATAGTTTTAATATCTCTTTCCTTTGCAAATTCAGTTATCCATGCATCTATCAGGTCTATATTGTTATTCCTATAAAGTCTTAAAGCTGAGACTATAATTCCTTTATCTGTGACTTCAACCCCAGGCGTATTTACGATAGACTCGACAAGCTCAGCAATTTCTTGCGACTTCATCTCATAAAAACTCTCAAGTACCCAGACAAGTTCTGCAACTACAATTGATGGAATAAGGATCTTTAATTTACCTCTGATGGCCTTATTAAGAAGATTATCCACTGCCCTTCCCTTCTGCGGGTCGTTCCCGGTCAGATAGCGGACAAGCAGGTTGGTATCAATGACAACCTTTTTACTATCCTCCACTTTGAGCTACCTTCTTCCCGATATACTCCTTTGCCTTTTTCCTTATCTCTTCAAAATCTGCCGTCTTCCCTTTATCTTTCAAAAAACCCTTAAACTCTTTGATGGTTTTGGCCGGTCTGATTACAATTTTATTCTCTTCCTCCTCAAAGGTTATTACGCTTCCTGTATGAAGATCCAGGATGTTCCTTATCTCCTTCGGTATGGTAATTTGACCTTTCGAAGTGATCTTAGCAGTTACAACCATATTATCTCTCCTTACATTGTATTTTATCCTTACAAAGATAATATACCTTACAATACCATTAGTCAAGGCTGATACTGAAGGCTACCTCAAAATCTGTCATTCCTGCCCCGATGAACATCGGGGTAAACTCCAGCGGGAATCCAGCGACATTCTGATAAGGACGTTAATTAATAATTCATGAGGAAATATTGTTTAGTCTATCCATAAAATCAATGATTGTTGTGAAGAGCGTAGACATGATCCAGTTTCCGTTCCTTTTCCCTATAGGGAGACATTATAAGTGCAAGCAATCAGTTTATTTGAGGATACAATAAAAATCTGGCATCACGAGAAAAGGGCCCCATGCAAAAAAATAATGCTCTCTATCGCCTGCTGGTCCGCCAAAAAAACGTGCTGTAAATTTTCCCTTCGTATTATCAACGTGTATCCCTGCTAAGACGCAGTACTTAAAATCCTCTTCAAAATCTGCTCGTGAAATACTAACAGTACAAAAACTCTCTTCTGCTTTCGAATCATAAATAATTCTTTTATTTTCATGTTTTCCACGAATCCATATGGTTACCATGCACTTGTCGTCTAATAATCCACCCATAGCCCACGCATAACTACTTGGCTTAGAATTGCTGCTTTCAGGTTTAAACACATCTACCCGTTTATTACCCTCAATTATAGTCTTTAAAGGCTTACCAAATAACACAGACCAATTAGGTAGAGGAAAAGGTATATCCTCCTTTGAGGTTGCATCTGATTCTCCAGCAAAAACTGAAGACGTTGATGATAAAACTACTAACAGCAATAACAATAATGATTTAAGAAGGTTATTCATAGCTACTCCTTTCTATAAATATTCAATAACTACTCGGCTGAGATTCGCGAGCTATTTTACGCCAACAGCTTGATGTTCTCATCTTTAGCTTGCCAGATAAAATATGTTGATGGCGGCCAAGCACCTTCAACTCCATGAAAGAATAGGAACTGAACGGCCAAGTCGCCGCCTATCGCCTGGAAATTTTCATAATGCAAAATTATGGAAGCTTGATATATGGCATCGCGGATTATTATAGGGGGCAATTTGTTTTCTCCTGGGGCAACGTACACATGGCACATAATTGGGCTATTTTCTTCTATCGGATAATTTAGACATATATCATACTTTTCTATTTTCTTTAGGATCGGAAATTTAGTTGGATGTTGAAGAATAATATAACACAGCAAATACTTTTCTCGTAAATCACGTAATCTAGTTCGGAATGAGCGGCCCCCACCAGCACGGATGATCCCTGATCCGTGAAACGATACTTTGTTATTGTTCAAAATTTTTGGATCAGTTATTTGTGTGCCTTCATCATAGCCAACAAACACCTCCCCTCCCTTCTGAGTTTTTCTGCCAATTTTCATATGATCGCAATTTAGAATCCTAGGGCCTAAGTAGATACTCGCATCGCTTGAAACTTTCACCCATACCACTGCTCGCATACTATTCGGACTATTGCCAAAAGCGATACGTAGTCGGTCACCTACAATAGGCTTCCAAATCCCAAAAAAGCAGTTGGACTCATCGGACAAGCTTATTTATCTACTCCTAACTCTTGAACCGCCATACTTCATGCAGTCCTAAAAAGGTTATAACTTTCTGCGGTCATCTCCAGCCTGTGTTAGTCGGCATAGTCATTTCATTTTTACCAACATAACGATAGTCAGGAAGATAATTGCGACGGTGAGAACAACCAGAACCCACGTCAGCCTGACCAAGACTTTGCTGCTGCGTTCGTGCTCCAAAGCTACTCTACCCATCATAGAAACCATCCGTCTTGTGGCATGCACCAAGTTCTCCTCAACAGGCCGCTTCTGGTTAAGCACTTCTTCGTGGACATCACACATCAACTGCTGTATCGGCTTACGTAGATCCCTGTTTGTTTCCTCCTCGGCCTGATTACGAAGTGCCAGATCTGTTTCCGACAAAGAACGCTGTCCTGATGATTCAAAATCGATGCGCTTCCATTTCGGATAATCCCACATAGACAGGCAGATAATAGCTTTCTTTATTCCATAATTGTCTACATTTTATCTGATACATAGAAGATGTCAAGCAAAATTAGGTTAAATTAGCAAAATCTGGACAAATTATAGCAAAACATAACAGGTCAATATTTCTAACGCCACAGCTCACAGTCACAGGGCATTAGGGACTTGTGTAGCAGCTGGCTATACGGCGTATGCATTATTCTCCTGCCAGGGCGGGAAAATACTATCATCACGTCCGTATCCCACGGATACACGACCAGTAACTATACACAGGTGAAGCGAGGGATCCTCACCCGATTCCCTCCATGCCATCTTTGCTGCCTCAAGAAACTCCTCGCGGGTCTGAAGAGCAACAGTTGCAGCCGTGTCGACCACTCCAATAAATATTCGATGCGCATTTTTTAGCTGGCCTGCCGTTGCAGTGAGTTGCTCAGCCTTCCCACTACTAATAAGGCGGCCTACGAGCCAGTCCTTGATCTGCTCAGGGCTAAACCTTTTACGAACATCGTATATTGAATCTGCCACCTCAACTGCATAGTTCAGGCCGCATCTCTCGGCCACGATATCGGAGCCTTTCTTTTTGCTAGCCTTCAAGGGTTTAATTCGGCTAAACCCCTCCTGCCGAAGGAAATTGATACTCCGTATTTCTGCAAATGCTGCATCGAGTCTAGTTGGGTCATTATCTCTGTAGTTAAAATCAGTGGCCTTCAATAGTTCATCTGGGGTGAGACAGGTGGCCTCGCAAGCCTCCTTGAACATCCTGTCCATAGCTTGAATGGTGGATTTTGGATCTCTAGCAAATGCCTTGATAAGACGGTTCTTAGTAAGACGATTAGTGTTTCCTTTCTTGATACATCTGCTGGCATACTTCACAAGCGCTTGTGGAATGTTTGGAAAATCAGCGGTGTTTGATAAGAGGGCTAATCCCCTATCTAAGTTCGATTGTTGCATAAATTATAAATAGTCACGCCTTTATATTCATCTAAATATGAAGCCTTGTTTATTATTTCTTAAAATCAGTAGTCATTTTTATTCCTAGGCTGACAACAATTCCAGTAAATACGGTATAAAAGTAGGTTTCATTTATAATATTCTTTTCCTTTGCATATACAATTATAAGTAATACAATAATTGATACAAAATTAAAAAGTACCCGAAATAATGATTCTTTTTTCAACTCATTTGCACTTCCAAACTGTCCGAGATTTTTCAATGCCGCAACAGTAACCCAAACTAAAGCAATAATTACTAATATTGGTATAACAAATTCTAGCATTTCCATTCTTTATTTATTATTTTAAGCCTAGCATTTATATTTTTCCTTTATTCCACAATTGTCTATATTTTATCTTATTCAGCATAGATGTCAAGAAAAAATTGGCAGAGCGGGCATATTAAATCCCATATATAAGAACAGGCAACTAAGCCCAGCGAAATGCCCTTCTTGCGGGACTTACGAAATCCCTGGGTCACCAATCTTGGCTAAGGGGATCGCCCGAAAGGGTGAATTTGCGCTGTCTGAGGCCTTCCTGTCTGCCGTCAGGCAGGAAGGCCGAGTTGTAAATTCAAGCTCCCGTACCGTTATTCTGGTCAGAGATTTCGCGTAGAAAGCAAAAGGACATTTTTTCAACCTCTATTTAATACATAGCTTGCCACTAATTTGCCCTTGATTATCCCCTATAAAAGAAACTATACTACGAAAATAGTCACTCCAAAAACCAAGGAGAAACAAATGAGATATGACCCCCAGATTTTTGGTATCCATGAAGGGATAGACAAGGAAAAATATATCATAGGTCTCTACTATGTAGAGACGGAAACAGAGGATATATTACTTAGATCGGCCTCCATAGCGGTCGAACAATCAACAGGCACCTGGACACCTGTCCCCGAGGAGACAAAAGAGATAAGGGAAGCGCACCTTGCCAGGGTAATCGGGGTCTACGAGGTTCCGGATTACCAGGAGATAATTCCGAAAGATATAAAGATAAGACGATTCTTTGTGCAGATCGCATTCCCAGCAGAGAATATTAACGGGCAGATCCCGGAGCTCCTGACAACCCTCTACGGGAATATCTCGATGGCAGGAAAAATAAGACTGCTGGATGCAATCTTTCCAAAGTCCTTTGTCAGAAACTTCAAGGGACCCAAGTTTGGGATAGAAGGGGTGAGGAGACTCCTTGATATCAAGGACAGACCTATCGTATGCGGCATGTTCAAACCCTGCATTGGCGCACCGCCAAAGACATTAGGAAGGCTCTTCTATGAGATGGCCATGGGAGGAATAGATATCATCAAGGATGATGAACTCCTTGCAGACCCAAAGGTTTCTCCAGTAGATGCAAGGCTCGAAGAATGCCTCAAGGCTGCAGATAAGGCGTTTAGGGAGACCGGGAGAAAGGTGCTATATGCATTAAATATTACAGATTCACCAAAGGCCATGTATGATAAGGCAAAAAGAGCAAAGCGAGCCGGGGCCAATTGCCTCATGGTAAATACCTACACAGTAGGTTTTGGCGCGCTTGCTGATTTGGCAGAAGACCCTGAGATTGATATTCCGCTGATGACCCATCCTGCAATGGCCGGCAATTTCTTTCTATCACCAGACTATGGAATTTCATCCAGTCTGATCTTAGGAAAACTCCCCAGGCTCGCAGGCTCTGATATGATCATATATCCGAGCCCTTACGGCAAGGTCCCTCTTATTAAAGAGAGGGCAGTCAGGATCTCCCAGGAACTCCGGTCTCCTTTCTGCCAATTAAAGGACACACTCCCCGGACCAGCGGCCGGCATCTATCCTGGCATAGTACCTAAGATGATGGATGACTTCGGCGCGGATATAATTATTGGTGCAGGCGGAGGCATACATGGTCACCCCGGAGGAGCCAGGGCTGGCGTAGCAGCCTTCCATCAGGCAATCGAGGCCGCTATCACAGGCGTAGACCTAAAGGATGCCGCCACTAAGCACAAGGAGCTTCATCAAGCCATTGAGAAATGGGGCGTGCATGGCGACAAGTCTTTATATGACCTTACCCGTTAGGGCCATCTATCAATAATTATATGGATCTTACAGAACCGTTAGACAGTCTCGCTATTCCACCGACATTCCACACCAGGCATCTTCGTTTTCCTGACCCGAAACAGATCAGGATATATGACGATACGCTCAGGGATGGCGAGCAGATGCCCGGTGTTGCCTTTTCTCCTGACCAAAAACTGATCCTTGCGAGGATGCTCTCGGATATGGGGGTTCATGTAATGGACGTGGCATTCCCTATCAATTCAGAATCGGACAGGAAGGCCCTTCAACTTATAATAGCCGCACAGAAGAGGGGTGAGATCAGGAAGGATGTCGAGATACTTGCCATGTGCAGGTCTAACCATGGTGACATCGATCTAGTGATAGAGGTATTAAAGGAGATAGGGGCATCCCCAAATGATGCAAGCATACTGATACTGTCTACCCTCTCGGACCTTCATCTGAAGTATAAGCTTGGCAAGATGCTCTTAAAAAGGGAGGGGATGTCGGGTGAGAAATGGCTTGAGACCCCTGTATCTTTCTTCAGGGAGGCCAATATAAATATGATCACGGAATCGATCAGATACGCAAAGGAGAGGGGGATCGACCGGATCGAGTTTGCAGCAGAGGATGCATCGCGGGGACATCTCAATTACGCCAGGAAGTGGGCTTTTGCATGCAAAAAGGCAGGAGGGACAAGGATGTGTTTCTCCGATACCTGCGGTGTCTTTACCCCTGAGGCAGTAGACTATTATATCCCGGAGATGGTTAAGGTTCTGGGAGATACCCCCATGACAGCACATTTTCATAACGATTTTGGGCTGGGTGCAATAAATACGGTAAGGGCGCTTGCCCATGGCGCCCTTTATGCCGGTGTTACTGCAAACGGGATTGGGGAGAGGGCCGGCAATACATCGCTCCACCAGGTTGTGATGGTCTTGAGAAACCTCTACGGGGTCGAGATACCGGGGTTCAGATATGACATGCTCATGGAGCTGCGCCGCTCAGTAGAAATCCTCTCAGGGATCCCTGTCCAGCCTCATGAACCTATTGTCGGCGAGGGGGTCTTTTCCCACGAATCAGGTATACATACGGCAGGTATAAGTATCCACCCGGCCATATACCAGTTTATAAGGGAGAAGGATGTAGGAGGGACACAGAAATTTATCTTCGGAAAGCACAGCGGTGCCGCAGCAATAGAATCTGTCCTTGCCAGGAACGAAAAGGCGATAAAGGACGCCGGTATAGAGATAACCCCGGAATTAATAAAAAAGCTCCTTGACAGGGCAAAACAGCTAAGAGAGGAGATGACACCAAAAGACGGCTATAATCATATTGTAGGATCATATTACAGCCATTACAGATCACTCGGGATCTCGGAAGAGATGCTGATTGAGATGCTCCTTCAAATGAAGCAATGAACCCTGCTTTACTCAAAGACCTTAAGACCGTATTAGGAGAAGATGCATTACTTTATAAACAATCAGACCTACTGACCTATTGCTATGACGCATCACAGGGGAAGGGTTCCCCTGATCTAATTGTAACACCGGAAAGATCCGAACAGGTCCCTGAGATCGTCAGGATAGCAAATCGTTACAAGATCCCCTTTATTGCCAGAGGAGCAGGCACAGGCCTAAGCGGCGGCTCTGTACCGGTCTCTGGCGGAATCGTTATCCTCCTTACCAGGATGAATAGAATACTGGAGTTAGATCAGGAGAATATGGTCCTGCTGGTTGAGCCCGGGGTAGTAAACCTTGACATACAGAACTACCTGTCACCATATGGGTTTTATTATCCTCCGGATCCTGCCAGTCAGAGGGTCTCGACCATTGGGGGGAATCTCGGAGAGAATGCCAGCGGTCCCCACTGTTTAAAATATGGAGGGACTCTAAATTACGTAACAGGCATCGAAGTCGTCCTCCCTGAAGGGGATGTCGCAATCTTTGGCGGAAGGAGCCGTGACCCGGGATTGGGCGGGCTTCTGGGCCTTTTTGTCGGGTCTGAAGGGACACTGGGCATCGTTACAAAGATCATTTTAAGGATAATAAAAAGACCTGAGGAAACAAAGACGATCCTTTGCATTTTTAGTGATATAGAGGCTGCTGTATCGGCCGTATCATCGATTATAGCCAATGGTATTGTACCGGCCGTCTTGGAGGCGATGGACAGGCGGGTTATTGAGGCAGTTGAATCATCAATCCATGCAGGCTACCCAAAGGACGCAGGGGCTGTACTGCTCATTGAGG
Source organism: uncultured Nitrospirota bacterium (assembly GCA_964481895.1). Classification (GTDB taxonomy): domain Bacteria; phylum Nitrospirota; class Nitrospiria; order JACRHA01; family JACRHA01; genus JACRHA01. The sequence continues at coordinate 24,546 of CAYZUL010000032.1, forward strand.
TAGACGGACTGGTCAACAGCCTTGAAAGGCAGATCAGGAAGATCTCAGAGATATGCAGAAAGGCCGGCTCATACCAGATAAGAATGGCCTTGTCTGAGGAGGAGAAGAACAAGCTCTGGGAGGGGAGGAGAAGCGCCTTCGCCTCCCTTGCGAAGGCAAGGCCGAATATCCTTATTGAGGATGGGACGGTCCCCAGGAGCAGACTCCCTCAGGCCATGAAAAAAATCCTGGAAATAGGGGATCGCTATCATCTTGATGTGGGGCATGTATTCCATGCCGGGGATGGAAACTTTCACCCGATGATCCTCTTTGACGAGAGGGACAAGGAAGAAAATGAAAGGGTAAGAAGGGCAGGCGATGAGATGCTCTCTGCCTGTATCAGCTTTGGAGGGACCATAAGCGGCGAACATGGGGTCGGCATAGAGAAGGTATCGTCCATGTCCAAGCAATTCGATCTGGATACGCTTGCTTTCTTTAATATGATCAAAGAGTTTTTTGATCCGCAGAATCTATCGAATCCCGGAAAGCTCCTTCCTCAGATAGGTGTCCTTCCGCCTAACCCCCCTCATTCTCCCCTTAATTTAAGGGGGGATGAAAAAGGGGTTGCCCTCTCCCCTTCTTTCCATCTTCCTGACGACTGGGGAGAGCCTGAGATAATCCTTGAGCCGTCTAATACGAAGGAGATCATGGAGATTGTATATGCATGCTCCAGGGAAAAACTTCCCCTCAGGATCATAGGTTCAGGCTCAGCAATCCCCCCCTTTGAACCGGATGACGGAAGATACGCCCTCCTCTCCCTTGCCAGACTTAATAACATAATAGAATATGATCCTGATGATATGATTGTTACAGTAAAGGCAGGCATAGACCTGTCGCTACTTCAGGAAACACTCGGTTCTTCAGGACAGTTCCTCTCCCTTGATCCTCCTTATAACAGGACCATAGGGGGCATAATTGCCTCAAACGCATATGGCCCCAGGGTAGTCTCTTATGGGACTTCAAGGGATACCCTTCTCGGTATAAGGGTTGTCACGCCTTCAGGGAAGATGATCTCCGGCGGCGGGAGGCTGGTCAAGAACGTAGCCGGTTATGACATCACAAGGCTATTTGTCGGGTCATACGGAAGACTCGGTGTCATAACAGAGGCCACCTTTAGGGTCTACCCTATCCCTGAGTCGTCCGCAACTATCCTCCTCAGGTCTGGTGTCATTGATCCTCTTCTTGCACTTACCAGAGAGCTTTCACGGATGGATGCAAGGCCGGGCCGGGTTGCCCTGCTAAACAGGACGTCTTCCGTTGTCATGACGGGCATTGATACCTACCTTCTTGCCATAGGGTTTGATGGGTATAAAGAGGATGTTGAAAGGGGTGTCGGAGACATATCTTCTCTTGTGGCAGATCAGAAAATAAAGGATATCGACTTGATAACGGATCAGGAAAATATGGTCTGGTCTCTTCTCGCGATCCGGTCTGTCCATCCTGTTATTTCCATTAAGGCGAGGACTAATCCTGCCAAATTGTCAGGATTTATCAGGGACATTGATGCGTCGATTCCCATGGCTGGTATTATCTCATACCCGGCAATGGGGGTCTCAGAGCTACTAATATGGGATGCTGTCAATGAGGATACTGGTCTATCCCTGGAGTTGATATGCAGGACGGCCTCAAGAGAGGGAGTTACAATCACCACAGAAACGATCTCCCCTGACCTGACCAAATTTCTTATCAAAAACGACCAAGGAGCATGTGGTACAGGAGTTATGGAGAGGCTCAGGTCAAGGATAGATCCTTTGGGCATCATGAACTATGGTATGATAATGGGGTGGTAGCCATGATTGATGTAAAGGACAAAACTGCGATACTTGATGAGTTGTCAAGGTGCAGCAGATGTGGATTGTGTCAGTCCGTCTGTCCAACATACAGGGCTGCTGGCATCGAGACCTCTGTTGCCAGGGGCAGGAATGTCATTTTAAGGGCGGTCCTTGAGGGGAGGTTGGAAGCAGAAAGTGGAGTTGCAAACGCCATCTCTTCCTGTCTTCTCTGCCGGGCATGTGTCACTGCCTGTCCGGCAGCCATACAGACAGACCTCCTGATGCTTGCAGGAAGACACGAAGTAGATGCCCCGAAAAAAGGTGGGGGACTGCTCGATTTTATCTTCAAGAAGATACTGCCTGATAAAGAGCGGCTCTCATTTGTCTTTAAATTATTATCCATAGGAAAGGGGTCCGGTATCTCAGGGATCTCAGCCAAAACCGGCATGTTAAAGGCGGTCTCGCCATATCTTGACCATGCAGAAGGTCTTGTTGAGGATATACCACGTATATCATTGAGGGAGAGGATAAATGGAACCCTCTTCAGGCCGGAGAATGCAAAAGGGAAGGTTGCCTATTTCATAGGCTGCGGCGTAAACCATCTGCTTCCGGATATTGGGCTTGCCACACTAGACCTTCTTGGCAGGTCGGGGTTTGAGGTAATAGTCCCGGAAAATATCTGCTGCGGTCTGCCGCCTTACAGCTATGGTGATCTTGATACGGCCCGTCTCTTTGCATGGAGGAATATAAACAGATTGAATGACCTCGATGTTGATACTATTGTTACAGACTGCGGATCCTGTTCATCATTCCTTAAGGAATATCCACTCCTCTTCCCGGATGACAATAAGAGACTTGGTGATGCAATCAGGGTATCAAAGAAGGTTATGGACATCACTGCATTCATACCTACAATGGATGAGGAGAGCGTGTCTGAAATAGATGGAAAGGTCATCACTTGGCATGACCCGTGTCATCTGGGCCGTTTTCAGGGGATAACGGAGGAACCGAGGAGGCTAATAAAGGGGATAAAGGGGGTCGAGTTCCGCGAAATGCAGGAGGCGGATCTCTGCTGCGGAGGGGCCGGTACGTACAGCATCAGGCACAATGACCTTTCCATGAAGATCCTGGACAGGAAGGTAGACAATATTGTTAAGACAGGCGCAGATATTGTGGCAACAGCATGCCCAAGCTGTATTATTCAGCTTAATTATGGTCTAAAGAAAAATAATTTACCTGTTAAGGCAGTACATATAATCCAGATCTTAAATAAAGCCAGATAGCGCCATATGATACGTGTTATATTGATTTGCACTATATTACGGCGAGTAAGGTCATTAAGGCGATAGAGCATAAAAAGTGATATTAGGATTATCCCTTTGACTACCACCACTACTATATCTTGTGGATGTAACT
>CAYZUL010000033.1:0-27518 GCA_964481895.1 uncultured Nitrospirota bacterium
ATCCGAGGAGAGGGGTAAGCAATTATGGCTAGCATAAAAAAACAGGCTAAAGAGGCCATAGATGAGCTTCCGGATGAGAAGGTCCAGGAGGCACTCGATTTTATTGAGTTCCTTAAGAAAAAAGAGGAGACGGAAACCTTCGCAGCGAAAGTTGATAAAGTCTGGATAAAGATAAAGCAAGGATTTGAGAATGCCGGATACCAGGCCAAGGACGTAGAAAGGATGATCAGAGAGGTCCGATCAATAAAACAAGGAAGGTAACCTTTTGGCACCTAGGGCGGTGATTGATACCAACGTTTTCATATCCAGCGCTTGGGGAGGAAAGCCCAAAAAGGTCATCGATCTTTGGAAACAAGGGAAGATTATTCTCTGTCTCTCAGAAGAAATCTTGCAAGAATACTTAGAGGTCATTGCAAGGGGACATGCCTCCCAAGAGATTTGTCGTGAGCTTGTTAGTCTATTTCAAAGCAGCCCTTATATTGATTTTGTTATACCATCTCACCGCTATTCTGTTATAAAAGAAGACCCTGCAGATAACAAGTTTCTTGATTGTGCAGTGGCAGGCAAGGCAAGGTGGATCGTTTCAGGAGATTTCCATCTTCATGGGTTGCGCACATTTATGGGTGTTCGGATTCTCAGTCCTTCCGAATTCTTGCGAGAATATCACCAGTCCGTACCAGGAGAAGATTCTTAGATCCGCTTGGGGCTGAGCTTTTATAAGATAAAAAGAAGAAAAATTCCTGTTTTTATGGCATACCTAATGGCGATAAGGAGGTAATATGATGGAGGAGATAGAATCTATGATGAGGGAGGGAAGGATATATTATCCTCCCGAGGAGCTAAGCAGGAACGCCTATATAAAGAGCATGGAGGAGTATGAGAAACTTTACAGGGAATCGATAGATAACCCTGAAGGGTTCTGGGCAAGGCAGGCAGAAGAGAGCCTCTCCTGGTTTAAGAAATGGGAGAGGGTCTTAGAATATGACTTTACGCGGATCGGAGAGGTCGAAGGCCCATATCTTAGATTCTTTCAGGGCGGCCGGCTTAATATCTCATATAACTGTCTCGACCGGCATCTTGACACATGGAAGAGGAATAAGGCCGCTATCATCTGGCAGGGGGAAGATGAGAAAGAAAAAAGGACCCTGACCTATCAGCAGCTTCATACGCAGGTCTGTCGTTTCGCCAATGTCCTAATTAAACATGGGATAAAAAGGGGGGATGTTGTAACTATCTATCTGCCTATGATCCCGGAACTTCCCGTTGCAATGCTGGCCTGTGCAAGGATCGGCGCAATACATTCGGTTGTCTTTTCAGCCTTTAGTGCAGAAGCCTTAAGGCACAGGATATTAGACTGCAACTCCAGGATGGTTATAACATCGGATGTCGGCTTTCATGGAGGCAGGGTTGTAGATTTAAAGAACAAGACAGATAAGGCGCTATCAGATGGCTTAAAAAGCATAGAAAAGGTAATAGTCTATAACAGGGGTAACAGCCAGGCAGATATGAAGCCTGGAAGAGACTACTGGTGGCATGAGGAGATGAATGCCCCTGATATCACCGATGGGTGCAATCCTGCTGAGATGGACTCAGAAGACCCGCTCTTTATCCTCTATACAAGCGGGAGCACGGGTAAACCAAAGGGTGTCTTACATACTACTGCAGGATATCTACTTCATGTAAATATCTCTTTTAAGTGGATCTTTGATGTAAAAGACAGGGATATCTTCTGGTGCACGGCAGATATCGGATGGGTTACAGGACACTCTTATGTTGTCTATGGCCCTTTATCCAATGGGGCAACATCATTTATGTATGAAGGCGTCCTTACCCATCCCAAACCTGACAGGCTCTGGAAGATAGTAGGGGATCACAAGGTCAATATATTCTACACCGCCCCAACAGCCATAAGGGCATTGATGAGATCAGGGGAGGCATGGCCCGATAAACATGATCTATCCAGCATCCGGATCCTCGGTACAGTAGGTGAGCCGATCAATCCGGAGGCATGGATCTGGTACCATCGTGTAATCGGGAAGGAGAGGTGCCCTGTAGTCGACACCTGGTGGCAGACCGAGACAGGCGGGATTATGATTACACCCCTTGCCGGCGCCATCCCGACAAAACCCGGCTCAGCCTCAAGGCCCTTCTTTGGCGTCCTCCCTGAAATCCTGAGGCATGATGGTTCAGCAGCAGATGTAAACGAGGGGGGCAGTCTTGTGATCACAAGGCCCTGGCCAGGTATGATCCGTGGTGTATATGGTGACAAAAAGAATGAACTCATAAAGAAGGTCTACTTTACTAAGTTTCCGGGCAAATATTTTACCGGGGATGGGTGCAGGATAGATGAGGATGGATTCTACTGGTTGATGGGAAGGATAGATGATGTGATAAATGTTTCAGGTCATCGCCTCGCAACTGCTGAAATAGAAAGCGCCCTGGTATCCCATGAGACTGTAGCTGAGGCGGCGGTGGTAGGATTCCCCCACGAGGTTAAAGGGCAAGGGATCTATTGTTTTGTCACCTTAAAGCAGGGATATGAACCATCTGCCGCCTTAAAGAAAACCCTGATAGGCCATGTCAGAAAGGAGATAAGCCCTATAGCCACACCAGATAAGATGCAATTCTCAGATGCCCTGCCAAAGACCCGCTCCGGCAAGATAATGCGCAGGATCTTAAGAAAGATAGCCGAGGGAGAGGTTGAGGCCATAGGTGATACAACAACGCTGGCCGATCCATCAGTGGTTGAGTCTTTAATTAAGGGGAAGGAATAAGGAAGGAATAAGACAGATACGATAAAAATACCTTATACCAATTTGCCTTCATTCGGCTATCTGCGTTGGCTTCGTCGTCGGCTCCTCAACGTACAAACCGTACGCCTGCGTCGCCTTCTCCTCGCCGCCTTGGTATCCTGTTGAATGCGAATTGGTATTAAAGTTCTTAATAAGTCTGATTGACAACATTTATGTCTCACCTTATAATCCCCATATGATTTACGATGTAATAGTAGCAGGTCTAGGTCCGGCTGGTGCAACGGCTGCCTATGAGGCTGGCCGCAGGGGACTGGCTGTTCTTGGGATCGATAAGAGCCTGCACCCAAGATACAAGACATGCGCAGGCGGACTCTCCACAAGGATAGACAAGATCCTCTCAAGCGATTTTCACGGCCTGATAGAAAAGAAGGTCATGGGCATTCACTTTACCTATCAGGGGAAGGAAGACCTCGTAGTATTCTCACCGAGTCCCATAGCTTACCTGGTAACAAGAAGCAGGTTTGATCTTCACCTTGTTGACAAGGCGAGGAAGGCAGGGGTGGAAGTCAGGGAGGAGGAGAAGATAGTTGCCGTCAGAGAGACTGACGACCATGTAGAGGTTGAAACCACCAGTGCCCGTTACAGGGGCAGGGTGCTTGTTGGGGCAGATGGCGCAAATGGCATGGTGTCGAAGCAGATCGGACGGAGAAGAGTGGGAAAGGCGGTTCCGGCCATAGAGAGCGATGTGGAGGTGGACCAAAAGACCCTGGATGGAATCGGCGATAAGGTCCTGATCGACTTCGGCGGCGTGCCGGGGGGTTATATATGGATATTCCCAAAAAGGGATACCCTTTCTGTGGGGATGGCAGGGTTTAAGGGAAAAGTCGATCTTCCGGGGCACTTCAATAAATTTCAGAAAGAAAATGATATCGTGAAGGGGCTGGATCTGCCTAAACCGAAGGGATATCCGATCCCGGTCTTTCATCCTCCCGGTTCCAGGGTTTCAAAGGGCAGGACCCTCCTTGCAGGAGACGCCGCAAATCTTGTTGACCCCTTCTTCGGCGAGGGGATCTATTATGCGGTCTGGAGCGGACAGCTTGCCGCCTCTTCCATAGCCGAGGCCCTTGGCAAGAACCGGCCTGACCTCTCTTCCTATGATGAGCGTGTCAGGTCCGAGATATACCCTGAACTGGCGATTGCCGCAAGGCTCTCATACTTCATATACTCCTTCCCCAAGCTCTGGTTCAAGGCGACCCAGGAGTATGATGAGATCATAGAATTATACTATCAGGTGCTGAGGGGGGATATAAATTATCAGGACCTCATGAAGGGCGTAAAAAGACTTACAGAACAATTTTTAGATATGGTAATCTAATCCATTCTTTTGTCTGCGGCAATCCGGATTTCTTGCAATAGCTTACTGTCTTAAGACCTGATGGTATATCCCTATGGGATATAGATCCTGGTGTCCTTGAGCGCCTTTTCAGTCCTGCTTCCGGTTGATGTGCCGCAATATGTACAGAGGTAGTCGTAAAGGCTCGAATCAGGAAGGATAAGGAGGAGCTTTTCCCTGGCAGGCGTTGCGATCCTGCACTTTGGACAGAAAAGGACTGACGCCTTGAAGGACTCAAAATCACCCCTTTTTCCTGCCCTCTGCTGCATGACGATATTATACAGTATAGGATTTTGAATAATCAATTTTAGGTTATAGAAATGAGATTTTTGATTGACAATGAATTGGATGCGAAATTATAATAACTAATAATGATTGTTGAAAAGGAATATCTTCCAAGGCTCGTCTTCTGGGAAACGACGAAGGGATGTAATCTCAGGTGCATTCATTGCAGGGCCACTGCGCTAGATCATATGTCACCGGATGATCTGTCGACCAGGGAAGGGTTTGATCTGCTTGACCAGATAAGGTCATTTTCAAAGCCTATCATAGTCCTATCGGGAGGAGAGCCCCTCTACAGGAAGGATATCTTTGATATCGCAAGCTATGGCACAGAAAAGGGTTTAAGGATGGTCCTTGCAACAAACGGGACCATGGTTACAAAGGAGATAGCAAAAAAGATAGTCGATTCAGGGATCAAGAGGGTGTCTATAAGCATAGATGGCGGAAAGGCCGGCACCCACGATGATTTTAGAAAGATCCCCGGCTCTTTCGATGAGGCGATGAGGGGTTTTTCAAACCTGAAGGAACTCGGCATGTCTCTCCAGATCAATACCACCATAGCTAAGCATAATTATAAGGAGCTGCCCGAGATACTTGATCTTGCCCTGAGGCTCGGCGTGGATGCCCTCCATACCTTCCTGCTTGTGCCTGTCGGTTGCGGTGTTGATATTGCCGAGGATCAGATGGTCCCTGCCGATGAATATGAGGCGATCCTAAACTGGTTCTACGACAGGTCAAAGGATGTCATGATTGACCTTAAAGCGACCTGTGCACCACACTATTTCAGGGTAAGGGCCCAGAGGATCCTGGAAGAAAAGAAGGGCGGTATAAAGCCGCAACCCTTTGTCGCGCCCGGGACAAGACTTAAGGCAGGTCACGTGGACACTATTACCTGCGAAGGGATAAGGGGCGACGGAAAGGCGCATAATTCATCCGGGCTGTCGGCCATGACAAAGGGGTGTCTTGCCGGTACGGGGATCTGCTTTATCTCAAACAAGGGGGATGTCTACCCATGCGGCTATCTCCCTGTTACAGCAGGGAATGTCAGAACTACGCCTTTCGAGGCAATATGGCGGGACTCTAAGCTCTTTGCAAACCTCAGGGACCCGGGGCTCCTGACAGGCAAGTGCGGTGTCTGCGAATATAAATATATATGCGAGGGGTGCAGGGCCAGGGCGTATGCGGTGACCGGAGATTATCTATCCGAGGAGCCATTCTGCAGCTTTGAGCCGAAGGGTCAGGCCGCTCTCCACGAGGTACATCAACTCCATCAGGAGGCAGAAGAAGAACTTCCTGGATTAAGGATGATCTGGTCGGATGAGGCAAAAACACAACTCAAGAAAGTACCTTTTTTTGTGAGAAAGAAGGTTGCAGGAAGGATAGAGGAATATGCATCCTCGAATCATATAGATGTTATAGACCCGGATGTGATGTCAAGGGCCAGGGCGGTAGGTGAGAGGGGATGATGTCCGGTAACAGTGTTGGTGATATCCTGATAGATCAGGTAGACAGGAGATTGTTAAATATCCTCCAGTCGGAATTTCCTTTATCAGAAAGGCCGTTTAGGGAGATAGCAGAAAGGCTCGATACAAGCGAGGCCGAGGTAATCGAAAGGATAACCAGACTGAAGCATGAGAGGATTATAAGACAGATAAGCGCCATATTTGATACGCAGGCCCTGGGGTATAAATCAAGTCTCGTGGCGGCAAAGGTTGATCCATCAGAGGTTGATAATGCGGCCTTGATAATAAATCAGCATCCTGGCGTAAGCCATAATTATTTAAGGAATAATGAATATAACCTCTGGTTTACCATAGCTGTACCGCCAAAAAGCAGGTTTGGACTTGAGGGCACGATAGGGATATTAAAAGACAAGGCAGGGGCAGAGGAGATGCGGCTCCTTCCGACACTGAGGCTCTTTAAGATAGGCGTCAGGTTTGATATGTCAGGAGAGGAAGATCTAACTTCTAAATCTTGCGATGGTATATACAGCAGGAGACCGGAAAAGGACATGGTTTCCCTGCTCACGGATAGAGAGATCCTTGTTATAAGGGGGCTTCAGAAGGACATTCCGATCACTCCCGGCCCCTTTGATCTGCTGGCTCGGGAGGCGGGCGTTGATACGCCGACATTACTGGATTATGCAAGGGGATTTATAGCTCAAGGCAGGATGAGGCGCTTTGCAGCAGTCCTGCACCACAGGAGGGCCGGTTTCAGGGCCAATGCGATGGGTGTCTGGGCAGTACCGGAGGCGGATATTGAAGAGACGGGCAGAAGGATGGCGGCCTTTTCTGCTGTGAGCCACTGTTATCAGCGCCCATCATATCCGGATTGGCCATATAATATATTTACCATGGTCCATGGCCGTACGGTTGAGGATTGTGAAGAGATTCTGTCAAGGATGTCTGATGAGACGGGCATCAGGGAGAGGTCTGCCCTTTATAGCGCAAAGGAATATAAGAAGACAAGGGTGGTATATTTCACGCCTGAGATCGATGATTGGGAGAAGAGATATGCTTGACTTGCATGGGCGATGCTGATAGCATTAGCCCTGCATCTTCAAGTCTGTAATAACCATATAACCATAATAAAAAGGAGGATTTAAATGAAGGAGACCTGGAAACTGGGTACAATAGTCTTTACTGTTCTGGCAGTTGCTCTCTTTATCGGATATGCTGCAGCGGGGGCGGATGTAAAGACAGCACAGAAGAATTGTGACGAGATGGTCAAGCATGGCAATGAGATGATAGAGCATGGAAAGGCCGGCCATCTTGATATAATGAGTTCACATGGAAAGGCTATGATAGATAGCGCGAAGAAGGCAATTGATGCTATTCCTTCCGGTAACGCGCATGGAAAAGAGGCAGCAGTGCATATACAGGAGGCCATAAAGCATGCTGAGGAGGCTGTGAAGCTGGCCAATGCAGGAAACGGTAAGGATGCCATGACCCATGCCACGGCAGCAATGGAACATGCCAACGAGGGGAATAAGCACGCCAAAGGGATGTAATCTGATTGATCACCTCCCCGGCCGCCAACCTGGTCGGAGAGGTGATCTGAGTTCCTCTCTTTTGCGCTTATATCTTGTTGTCTTTTGGAGTTCTTTTTATCCTTTACTATTCCTCATAGGCGAGGACCCTGATAATACCTATCGTGGCGCCACTATTATCTGATGTGCAGGTATCGCCGGCAGAAACGATCTTTTTGACATTAGTTTCCCTGATGAAATTATTTACCTGATCATCTAAAGCATGTAACTCCTTTATGGTGTTGAATATCTTAAGTTCAGATGTAAAAGTTTTGACCTTCAGCATGGCCATATCCTCCATTCTTATTGGATGTTAATATTATATAATATACTCTAAAGCCGGACTTAAGCCATTGTCAAACAGGGTTTCATTCGTTTGTCTTGTTTGCTGTCTATTTGATAAACTATTTAAAAAGGGATAGTCCAGTTATGACAGGGGATAGGAAATGAAGGAGATCATCTGGGAGCCATACGGGGATTATAAGGAGAGGGCCAATATCAAGAGGTTCATGGATAAGCATGGCATCAGGGACTATGACGAACTGATATCCAGGTCTGTCAATGATATCGAATGGTTCTGGGACGAGGCACTTAAAGACCTTGGTGTTGAATGGTACAGGCCTTACGATAAGATACTGGATACTGCATTAGGATTTCCCTGGGCGAAATGGTTCATAGGCGGCAAGATTAATCTAGTCCACAACTGTCTTGATCGTCACATAAGATCAGGAAGGGGCGCAAATATTGCAATTATCTGGGAGGGTGACGACGGGGCAACAAGAAAAGTTTCCTACTCTGAGCTTTACAGGGATGTAAATCGTGTTGCATCTGCCTTAAAGGGGCTTGGGATTGGAAAGGGAGACCGGATCGGGATCTATATGCCCATGGTGCCGGAGATCATGGTAGCCCTCTATAGCTGCCTTAAGATAGGGGCAGTAGCTGTGCCTGTCTTTTCAGGATTCGGACCTAAGGCTCTTGCAACAAGGCTTGATGATGCGGAGGCGAAGGTACTGTTTACAGCCGATATGGCAAAGAGGAAGGGCGCAACCATAGAGATAAAAAAGTCTGCTGATGAGGCCGGGGCGATGGTCAAGACCTTACGGCACAAGATAGTCATCCGTAGGGGAGAGGGCAATGTCCCCTGGAATGAGCATACTGATATCTGGTGGGACGATTTTATTGAAAGGGGAGAGGATGAATGCGAAACAGAATCGCTTGACGCAGAGGACGGCTCTCTTATTATATATACCTCAGGCACCACAGGGAGGCCCAAGGGGACTGTCCATACCCACGCAGGATGCCTTGCCCAGATGTCCAAGGAGATAGGATATTATTTTGATCTAAAAGAAACCGATACCTTCTTCTGGGTTACTGACATAGGCTGGATGATGGGCCCATGGGAGATTATCGGAGTCCAGCACTTTTGCGGCACCTATGTCATCTTTGAAGGTGTTCCGAACTATCCTTCCCCTGACAGACTTTGGCAGTTAATTGAGAAGCACAAGGTCAGCATCCTCGGCATATCACCGACAGCGATAAGGCTCCTGATGTCTTTGGGGGATAGATGGATAGATGGCCATGACCTTGGTAGCCTGAGGATACTCGGATCTACTGGTGAGCCTTGGGACATTAAATCTTATATGTGGTATTTTGAAAAGGTGGGCGGTAAGAGATGCCCGATAATCAATATCTCTGGCGGCACGGAGATTGTAGGATGCCTCCTTTCACCACTTCCTATAACAGCACTTAAGCCCTGTACCCTCAGGGGGCCAGGGCTTGGCATGGATATCGATGTCTTTGATGACGAGGGAAAGCCTGTACGCGGCGGCATAGGTCACCTTGTGTGCAAAAAACCGGCACCATCTATGACCAAGGGTTTCCTCAAAGACCCCGAAAGATATATAGATACATATTTTTCCCGATGGCCCGGTGTCTGGTATCATGGCGACTGGGCAAAGGTGGATGAGGATGGATTCTGGTTCTTATACGGGAGGTCGGATGATACAATAAAGATCGCCGGCAAGAGGGTCGGCCCTGCTGAAATAGAGTCAGCCTTGATGGACCATCCAGCGGTTCAGGAGGCCGCGGCGATTGGCATTCCCCATGAGATTAAAGGGGAGGCGATCATCTGCTTTGTTGTAGTCAAACGTGGTATAGAATCTACTGGCCAGCTAAAGGAAGAGCTAAAGGCAAAGGTAGTATCAAGCCTTGGAAAGAGCCTAAGGCCTGAGGATATAAAATTTGTTAAAGCCCTTCCAAAAACCAGATCCGCCAAGATTGTAAGGGGGGCAATCAGGAAAAAATATCTAGGCCAGGAGGTCGGAGACCTGGCATCGGTTGAGAATCCTGAGGCGATAGAGGAGATAGGAAGGGCACGCTAAAATTCGCCATTTGGTCTTTTCCCGATGTTAGCCGAAGTTACTGATAATGAATTCTATGTTTTTGAAACTTCGTATTTTACAGGCAAAAGCCTATCCAGCGTTAGATGTCGTGAAGCATCAAGAATTTCAATGCCCACAATTCTGTCATTCTCACCGATATCAAGAACAATGTCTTCGGAAACCCGCCTGTTTGTAACATCCTGCTTTCTATCATCAAACCGTATGTAAAGAAGATCTGTCTTATCATTATAAATGATGTTCATTTCATCCCTCCCACTTTCCATAAAATACATACGCTGTAACTGTTGTTATCTTGTTCCCTTCAATAGTATAAAACACTTCAACCCTCTTGTGGTCAAAATATTTATCAAGGCGTTTTTGCTTAAAATCATATATCTTAGCCTTCCCGAGTCTCCCATATTTGGCAGGGATAACAAAACCAGTCTGGATTACATCTTTAATTTCCTCTTTATTAGTTCCTCGTTCCTCTGCCCGTTCTAAAGTATGAGGGTCTATCTGAATTTCCATTTTAATATTTTCCCAACCTATTTTGATTGCCCGTAATTTTGGCTAATTTGTTATTATACACTTATTATCTTCTTATCAGAGGGGAATGTAGAAGTCATATAAGCCGTTTCTCAAATGCACATTATACCTCCCATTTATACGACCCCCTCTTTCTTTTGTCAAACATTTTCGATTTTGATCGGGTTTTTATGGGAACAGTCCCGATTCCACGAAACGTGGTCGACTCCAGCAAATCAGTTTATGTAAACTTTTGAGGGTCAAGCACCTTTAGCTTTGAGAAGTAAGCTCGATAGAATCCCCGATCCAGTGTAAGCAATCGATCGGCCTGGGAGACAGCATGGGCCCCGATTAGAAAGTCAGCAACCACCCGTTGACGTCCTCCCCCGCGGTTCCTGTATGTCCTCCAGGCCTTGCTTGCTGCTAAAGAGGTTTCTAAAAGAATAGGACTAAACTCTACTCCAAGCCGATTCATGGCATCCTGTGCGGCTTCAGAGGAGGGGAAAAAGCTTGCCACTTCCGCCCAAACAACATCACACGCAATAAGAGTACCTTCTCCCAGACACGATCGGACAGCCTCCTTAGACTGTGGTCCGAATTTTGAATCTGCCCCAAAGATATCCAGCAGGATATTGGTGTCAACTGCCGTGATCACACCGCATCCGCTTCACCGCGCAGAGATCTGATTATGTCGTCTGTTGAACGATCTAATCTAATGATCCCATAAACAGCTTCAATCAGATCCTGCGTGGTCAATTTGGTTGCTACCAGACGCCCTTTTTCTTCCTCAAAATCCAGTACCTGTCCAGGGCGGATCCCCAGGCGCTCCCGCAGGGGTTTGGGAATTGTAACCTGTCCTTTTTCTGAAACTATTGTTTTCATACTTTAATAATAAGAATTCCTACTTAAGATGTCAAGAGGTTTTCGATTCTTGCCAGTTTTACTTTGATTATGATACTCTAAGCAAAATTGGTATTTAGCGACTAGATACCGGTTTACGGTGAGGGAGAGATGACTATATATATCCTTGCATTTCTTATCGGGGCTGCCATTGGCAGCTTTCTTAATGTATGTATATACCGGATTCCCACCGGAGGGTCGATAATCTTTCCTCCTTCACACTGTCCATCCTGTAAGACTGGTATAAAGTTTTATGATAATATCCCGATAATCAGTTATCTCCTCTTGAGGGGCAGATGCCGGCAATGTAACGCATTAATATCACCAAGGTATCCCATTGTTGAAGCTATCAACGGTATAGGTTATCTGCTCCTGCTTTATGAATTTGGGCCTGGCTGGTCCCTTCTTGCCTATTCTGTGTTCTTCTCGTCCCTTATCGCACTGACATTTATAGACCTTTCTCATCAGATCCTGCCTGATCTGATTACCCTCCCCGGGATTATTGTCGGATTAATTGCCGCATCCAGCGTGTTACCGGCAGGGATGATAAATTCCATTATAGGGGTCTTACTTGGCGGCGGCGCCTTCTATCTTGCTGCCGTGTTGAGCAGGGGTGGGATGGGGGGAGGCGATATTAAACTTATAGCGATGATCGGGGCGTTCCTCGGCTGGAGGGATGTCCTCCTGACCATATTTATAGGCGCACTTACAGGGTCACTTGTAGGCATATTCCTCATGCTGTTTAAAGGCAAGAAGAGAAAGGATCCTATACCCTTCGGGCCATTCCTTGCCGCGGGAGCCATCATCTCAGTATTTCTCGACAGAGCAATATTTATATGGTATGTTAATTTAAGGGGCGGTTAATGCGTGAAAGGGATAGATAAGGCAAAGTTATTTCTATTCTTATTAAGCATATTTCTGATAATACTGACTACCCATCTCCTGCTTCTTTTCGGGGAGGCCAGGAAGGATCTGAACAGAGACATAGATATGAGGTTAAAGCTTGCAGGAGAGATGATCCTCCGGGAGATAGATCTCAACAGAAATGAGACCTCCGGCGATCCCTACTTTCTTTATTCCCTGGGAAACAAGCTTTCCTTGAGCAGGATCTCCATCATGGACCCCGAAGGTAAAAACATTATGGATTCTGCAGCTAGTGTAACACCCGGCAAGAGCTATACCTTGCTGGGTATCTCCGGCAGTGATTTAAAGAGGGTGTCCGCTGGTGAGGTAATCACCTCTTCTGCATATAAGGATGAGAACGGGAGGAATGTAAGGTCGATCTTCCTTCCATTGATAGAGGGAGAGGGGGAAGTAAAAAATATCCTAAGGGTAAGCCTGAATCTTACAACAGCCTCGGAGATGGAAAAGGCCGTACCCACATATTACTTCCTCAGGGTCTTCGGGTTTGTTATTGTATTCGTGCTTGCCTACTATTCCCTCCGTGGTATCATAGTTTCTCAGAGAAAGGCCTCTTCCCCGGCGTCCGGAAGCGGCACAAGCGGTGAGACGGGCCTTATGTTAGATACCTTTCACTCTGTTATCCAGAGCTTAAAAGGTAAGGAGGAGGAGCTTGAGAGACTCAGGACACAGGCCGAAGAGAAGGCAGTGCACATAGAAAGCTACAATGAAGATATACTGCGCAGCGTCACAAGCGGCGTGATTACCTTTAGCAGGGAGAGGATTATTACTACCTTTAATTCGACAGCTGAGAAGATCCTCGGTATTAGCAAAGAGACAGCAATAGGGAAGACATGCGACATCCTCTTTGGATCCGGCAAGATTAGTCAAATGCTTGATTGGTCAATTGAAAAAGGAGAGGGGATATCGAGGCAGGAGTTTGAACTTATACGCAGGGACAACGAAAAGATATGGGTCGGGGTCAGCACATCCCTCCTGAAGGATAGAGAGGACAGGGCAACTGGTACAACGTTCCTTTTTACAGATCTCACAGAGATTAAAAGGCTCCAGGAGGAACTTCGTTTTAAGGATAGATTGACTGTGCTCGGAGAGATGTCGGCTGGCATTGCCCATGAATTCAGGAATTACATGGGGACAGTTGTCGGTTTTTCCAGGCTGCTTTCAAAAAAGATGGAGAAGGATGACCCGCGCCAGGGGGTCGTTGAGGCGATAAATAATGAGTTAAAGGATATGAACAGGCTGATAGATGAGCTGCTGAGCTTCGGGAGGAAGACGGCACTAAACCTGCAGCCTGTCTGGATTGATCAACTGATTAATAAATTGTTAATGCCCATAATTGACCAGGCAAAAGATCCAAAACCGGAGGTAAAGCTTTACATTGAAGAGGGGATTCCGGAGGTCATGATAGATGAGGTATTGATGCGTCAGGCTATCGGGAATATTGTTCAGAACGCAGTAGAGGCGATGCCTGGAGGTGGCATGATGGTTATCAGGGTTAAGACAGGTTTGGTATCGAAAGAGATCGGGAGCAGACGGCTTGAGATCTTTATATCTGATACAGGAAGTGGTATGCCTAAGGAGAGATTAGACAAGATATTCCTCCCCTTCTTTACAACAAAGGAAAAGGGGACGGGCCTTGGCCTTGCCCTTGCCCATAAGGTTGTTATGTCCCATAATGGCAGGATAGAGGTAGAGAGCCAGGAAGGAAAAGGATCTGTCTTCAGGCTTTATATACCCTTCAGTGAGCAATAATATTTTTTGAGGAGGGCTGATGCGTACCATTCTGATTGTTGAGGATAAAGAGAGCATGGCCCAAATGTTGTCTCAAACGCTTGAGACAGAGGGCTACCGCGTGATATGGGCTAAGGACGGCGAAGAGGGGATAGAGAAGGTAAAAGAGGCGAAGGTTGATCTGGTTGTGACGGATGTCAGGCTTCCACATAAGTCCGGCATAGACGTGTTACATGCTGTAAAGGAATACAACCCCATGATCCCTGTTATAGTAATGACAGCCTATGGGACTATTGAGACTGCTGTGAAGGCTGTAAAGGAAGGGGCCTACGATTTTCTCACCAAACCTTTTGAGCCTGATCATCTGCTCCTCCTGATAGACAAGGCATTGGAGAAGGAGAGGCTGGTCACCGAAAACCTGATATTAAAAGAGGCGCTGTCAAGGCATATAGGGTTTCCAAAGATTATCGGAAAAAGCAAGAAGCTGATGGAGGTAGTGGAGAAGGTACAAAAGGTGGCGGCAGGCAATACTACAGTATTATTGCAGGGCGAAAGCGGGACAGGAAAGGAGCTCTTCGCGAGGGCTATACACTATCTAAGCGAGAGAAAAGACGGCCCATTTGTGGCAATTAACTGCGCAGCCATTCCAAGAGATCTTATAGAATCTGAGCTCTTTGGCCACGAGAAGGGCGCCTTTACCGGGGCAGTTGGGAAGAAGCAGGGGAAATTTGAACTTGCCGATAAGGGGACAATATTCCTCGACGAGATAGGAGATATGGACCCATCCCTGCAGGTTAAGCTTCTCCGCGTTCTTGAAGAGGATGGGTTTATGCGGGTTGGCGGGACTGTAAAGATCAAGGTAGATGTGAGGGTTATTTCTGCAAGCAATAAGGATCTTTTGGTCGCGATCGCAAATCAGAGGTTTCGGGAGGATCTCTACTATCGTATTTCTGTCTTTCCTGTAACCATCCCCCCGTTACGGGAGAGGACAGAAGATATCCCGATGCTTGTCGAATACTTTATCTCATATTTCTGCAAAGAGACGAAGAAGGGTTTAAAGACCTTATCTCAGGCCGCCATGGATCTCCTTATGAATCATGCCTGGACAGGCAATGTAAGGGAGCTTCAAAATTGCATAGAGAGGGCGGTAATCTTGAGTGACGGAAATGAAGTCGATCCGGAACACCTTGGAGTAAAACCGAAACAATGGGATAGTAACCCTGCAAGTGAACTACCTGTGGAGGGGACCCTTCAGGAGGTTAGTTCAGCCGCAACGAGGATGGCCGAGACAATGCTGATAAAGAAGGTGCTGAAAGAGACATCAGGGAATAAGACCCGGGCAGCAGAAATCCTAAAGGTGAGCTATAAGACCCTTCTGACAAAGATTAAGGATTATAATATCGAGAAGGAATAAGGAAAAGGTATGATAGGAAAGGGGCCATGGGTTACGGGGTTCCTGACAAACCTGTTAGTAACATATCTGGAAAACCATTTCCACGATAGAGAGAAAGTGATCGACTACAGACGGCTCCTTGCTGTTTATGACGGGTTTGAGAATGTCAGGGCGCCAAAGGAGGTATTGAAGAATGTAAATAACTGGGTCCCCCATGAGGTATTGCGGGAGACAATAAGGATCTGCGAGGAGATCTCAGGTGACAAGAAGGTCACATATAATGCAGCAATAGACTATTTTGATCGTTCCAATAAGATGCTCCCCTCCATAATCGAGATAATAGCTATTACCATGCCCGATATCAGGAAGGCTATCATATGTTCTGACCTATGGGCGTCCGCCTATACAAACTATCTGATGCTTCAATCTTTTCAGCGGGATGAATCTGAAAAGGAGGTATATCTAATCTCGAAATTTGGATTTGGGGTTCGGCCCAGGATAGGGGATACCCTGCTCATAAAAGGGAACTATGAGGGATTTAGCAAGCTCTATGATTTTGTGTATGACTCCTCTCTGGAAGAAGAGATATCAGAACTCAGGATTGAGGAGATAGTTGGTGAATTCATGAACTATAAGGTATCGCAAGAGGGCAACGGCCTTCTAATATCTGATAGCAGGGGGCGGATATATGTGAGGGCAGTAGGCGTTTCTTTGACCCTTGAGAAATATCCCTCTCCATGGGAGTACAGATTCAGGTCAAAAGACTCTTTCATTGCCCGGCCTTCTGACGGAAGCATCAGTGTGCTCACAAGCAGCCCTGCCTCAGGGGAAGGGGTCCGGAATGGCTGCTATATGATAAAGGAGGGAGGGACTATCGGGAACGGGTTGCTGAATTATACCTTCAGGGAGGGCGAGATATATAATGCCCCATATTCAAGATACAGGTTCAGGTGGAAGGAAAGGGAGATGCCGGATAACCATATTAACAGGATGGCAAAGGCCCCCTTTCTCCTCTTCGGACACTTAAATGAACTAAAAGAGGCGCAGAGGATGGCGCTCTCCTGCATAAGAGAGAATATAGACCTGAATCGGGAGAATTATTATTTAAAAACCGAGGTAAGGAAGGAACATGCCTTTGGAGGTATAATCGGCGAGTGTGATAAGATGCAGGATCTCTTTAAGTTGATAAAGGTGGTATCAAAGGCCGATTCCACCCTGCTTATTACCGGGGAGACAGGGACAGGAAAGGAGCTTGTTGCAAAGGCTATCCATTATAATAGCCCAAGGAGAGAGAAGGGGTTTGTAGATATAAACTGTGGGGCTTTATCTGAGGGCATCCTTGAGTCTGAGCTCTTTGGCCATGAGAGAGGTGCATTTACTGGGGCCATTTCCCAGAAGAAAGGTAAATTTGAGGTAGCGGACGGCGGTACACTTTTTTTAGATGAAATTGGTGAGGTCTCCCATACAATGCAGGTTAAGTTGTTAAGGGTATTGCAGGAGAGGGAGTTCCAACGGGTCGGCGGAAATGACCGGATAAAGGTGGACGTGAGGATTATAGCAGCGACTAATCAGGACATCCTGCGCCTGACAGATGACGGGAGATTCCGGAGGGACCTCTATTACAGGTTGAATGTCATTCAGATCCATACACCGCCCTTACGGGAAAGGCTGACTGATATACCTTATCTCTGCAGACATTTTATAACCGGGTTTAACAAAAAATCTCATAAGAAGATTAATGGCCTGTCAGAGGATGCCATGCAGATCCTTCTTCGATATAACTGGCCGGGGAATGTCAGGGAGCTTGAAGGTGTCATAGAGAGGGGATTTATCCTGTCAGGTTCAGATCTTATATCTGCAGCAGATCTTCCGGGGAATATCCGGGAAGGAGAAAGAGGGGAAACAAGAGGCCTTGGATTGGAAAGCGCCATTGCCGGGGTTGACTGGGCTAATATTGCAGAGACCATAGAAAGGGAAGGTACAATTGACTCTATACTGGAAAGGGTTGAATGGGAGCTTATAAAAAAGTCGATCTCCGCCCATGGCGGGAATAAGAGCCGTGCAGCAAAGGCCCTTAATAGGAGTTACCGGTGGATAAGGAAGATGGAGAAGAAGATGGAGGAGAGGGGTGAGTCATGAGGTTTAAAGATGTCTAACAAATTTAAGCCCCCAGAAGAATGGATTAAACAGTCTGATTATGATGCGATGCCTGAAAGAAAAGTTGTGAACTCAGAGATAAGCAATACCATAAGAGATTTGTTTGAACGGAAAGGGATTAGTGTCCAGAAAATTATTATATACGGTTCATATGCAAGAGGAGTCCAGAGAGAGGATAGCGACATAGATATAATAATTATTTCTAAAGATTTTAGAGATAAGAGTATATTTGAAAGAGTTGAATTAACAACAGGCATTGGCAGAGAACTGGTAAAAAAGACAAAAAAACCCTTTGACTTATTGTTTTACTCTGATGACGAATGGGGGGAAGGTCATTCCCTGATAATAAATGTTGCAAAAAAGGAAGGAAAGGTTGTTTATGGCCGATGAAATCAAAATAGCCTCCGTTGCCTGTGTAGAGGCTGATCTGTGTGTTCGCCCTTTTGGAGATCGGCGAAAGTATTTTCAGGGCAGACACATAGGTCTGTCCCTACGATGATATTGATGGTGTGATAGTTGGGTGTTATCCGATCGCTTTGCCAATGCCGCATTGTATTGTGCCAAAATGTTTGCTGGCATATCAATTATGGGACGATATCAAGAAATAGTATAAGCACGAAAAATGGAATATTATTAAACCGTATGATTATTATGAAATTACATAGTTACGTCAATGCGATTTTATGAATTGTTTGAAATGGCAGAAAAATTCTGATAAAGTCGAAAAAACTGTATAATCACTTGTTAGGTGTCTTGAGAAGGAATCATGCCGCGAGTCTTTAAGCGCCAAGACGGATATGAGCCAAAGGATTTAATTCATTATGGCTTAGACCACGTGAACGCAGCGGAAAAACTGTTCGAGACGAGCTCAAGTTTTTTCGATTCAGGGGGCTATCTTGTACACATGGGCTTCGAGTTGTTGTTAAAGGCGTGGCATTTAGAGGTGTTCAGTGAATTCTGCGGCATACACTCATTAACAGAACTAGTTGAGCAATTAAGAACTAAGGGGCAACGCCTCGAATTGTCGACAATAGAAAGTGAGATTCTTACAATCGTCGACTCATATAACAAGCTACGCTACCCTAATCCCTCGCATGCAACCGAGGTGGGAATTGACGATTGGGAAAAAATTGATGGTCTATTGAATAGGATTTTGGAGCAAACACCAGAAGTCCTTTACAAATACTTCGAATCCATAGAACCGACACGTAAGGGTGGGCGTGTACTCATGGAACGAAGAATTGAAAAGCAAAAGGATACTTAACTGTGCCTTCAAGCGGACGCGCGACACAACGGCGTGCCGCTTAAAGCAGAGTTAGATTTGGGGGATTATTATAAATGGGAAGAACCGTTCTATCAGAAGAAGAATTAATATTGCTACTTAATGGGGAACTTTCTAAACATGAAGAATGTAACGATTGTCACTTTATCGGTATTGTCAAACTCAGAAATTATGATGAAGGTGGTTGCAATTGGTCAAGCGTAAACCTGAGGTGTAGTGGCATACCAGCAGATATATGTAAACCTACTGCGGATGAAATTATTTGTGAAGCGAAAACAAAATACAACATAAGAAATTAAAAAATGCAAAAAATGGGGTTGGAGTGATCAGACTGAGCTATCCCCGATTTCACAGGCACATGGCTAAGAGACATTTCGAGGTAGCCCCATTTTCATTCTCCAAAAGAAAAAAAGCTTAAGTATGCCTGCAAAGCACATATAAACTTTTTGACAAGTGAGGAGACAAAGATGAACAGGAAGGAATACTGGTGGATGTTAGCTCTTGCTGTGTTGGCTGGGTTAGTCGGGGGAATGGCATTAAACTGGATATTTATGGGTGATCCGGGGTTTGCTCAAAAGCAAGAAGAACAAGCAAAGGTGATACGTGCTCAGAAATTTGAGCTAGTAGACAAAGACGGCAACGTCAAAGCTTCGCTAGATATGTCGCGCGATGGTTCGCCAGGATTACTTTTAAATAACCACAATAGCTATGTGGTACTCTCCGCAAGCTCTAAGTTAGGTCCATCTTTGATATTATCTATTGATGAGAAGTTTGAGAGGAGTGCTTCGGTCTTTGTTAAAAATGATGGGACTCCAAGTCTTACGCTGAGCGATAAATTTGGAGACCGTTTCAGTGTAAACATACCACCTGATGGAAGAGCAGGTATGGTTTTCATAGACAAAAGCAAAAAAGTCCGTGCTGGAATTGCCCTGAGTCAGGATGGAAGCCCATCTATTAATGTCCAAGACTCTGGGGAATTAAGTTTTTCCGATAATAGAGGAAAGCATCGTTTCAGGATTGTCCAGTCGGCTACTATTGACGATGATCCTGTGTTGGTGCTCTTCGATAAGTACGATAAGAAACGCGCTGCATTGGGTCTCGATAAGGGTCGACCAATCCTTGTATTTACTGATGAGTCAGAGAAAGTTATTTGGTCAGCACCATAGTAAAAGAAATGACCAATTGATCAGGCCGATCTGACGTTGCAAAGCTTTTGATGGTGCAAACGCCATGAAGGGATCGCTTATGAAAAAGGCTGTCAGGGGAGAAGTCAGTTCGTAGGGTGGGCTATGCCCACCGCTTGTTAGAATAGCCGTTGTGGTATCAACATACCATTTTAATAACTCTTCATCTTTTTCATAATATAATGCTGGTATTCATTTTGTTTGAAATGGCAGAAAAATTCTGATAAAGTCGAGAAAACTGCTCAATAAATGGTTAGACCCACGAACATGGAAACGAAGCCCACCGCTAGGCGGCACCACTATCTTCCGCAGACATATCTGGCGGCATTCACCGGCACGGGCTTGAAGGACGATCAATTTTTCGTTCTTGATGTTCATAGCGGCCGTCCTTTTCGCACATCCCCCAAAAACGTCGCAGCGGAAAGGGATTTCAATCGCGTCGACATCGAGGGTAGATCGCCAGACGCAATCGAGCAGGCTCTAGCGCCTTTCGAAGGACAAGCCGCAATGGCGATTCGCAATGTCATTGAAAGCGAGGAATTTCCAAACGATGAAGATTGCAACTGGATCTTGAATCTCCTAGGGCTACTCGCCGTTCGCAATCCACAACTCCGGAAATCCTTCAATCAATTTCGCGAACAAGCGATCCATCGTATCGGCGATCTTCTCGTATCTGACAAGAAGATTTGGGATCACCACGTGAAGAAGGCGCGAGAGTCTGGAGAGAACATCAATGAAGATGTGTCGTTTGAGGACATGAAGCAGTTTATCGAAGAACGAAAATATCGACTTAAGTTCTCTGCGGAAGGAAATTTACACGTTGAATTTCATGCATTCGACAAGCTTTTGCCGATCCTTGGTCAGCGAACGTGGTCCGTCTTGGTGGCACCAAATGACGGGCCGGAATTTATATGTTCAGATCACCCCGTGACTCTTGTTTGGAAAAGCGGGTAGAATGGCCCGGTGGGTTACGGCTTGAAGGAGACAGAAGTATTTTTTCCTCTTGGGCGAAGAGTCGGCTTCTACGGCGTCTTCGAGACTCCATTACGGCCAGTGGTCAAGCTTAAGCCGGGCCACGTTGCAACGATGAATAGGCGAGTTGCATTGAACGCTGAGCGTCACATTTTTTCCGCCCTCGAGAGTTTTTTTATGTGGCACGAGGGCCAGATACGAGAAGTGGAATGTGGGTCTAACCCTAGCGTGCGCCTACGCCCGTAAGCTGGCGCGGCTGACGCATACGTTATGAGTTAGAATAGCCGTGAGGTATCATCATGCTATCTTTCTAATTGGTGGGCGTAGCCCACCCTACAACTGAAAAGGGTTGAATGGGAGCTTATAAAAAAGTCGATCTCTGCCCATGGCGGGAATAAGAGCCGTGCAGCAAAGGCCCTTAATAGGAGTTACCGGTGGATAAGAAAGACGGAGAAGAAGATGGAGGATAGGGAAAAGAGTTAAATGGACACACCTTTGCCTGTCGCAGATCTAGAAATTCGGATTTTTAAGTTAACAATTTTGATTTAAGGCGTCCATTATGGAAGAAAATAAATCATGTATTTTTTGTAATTTTGAGAAAAGATATATAATTACAGAAACAGATTATTCATTCGCTGCTTATTTCCCCAAAGCTATTATCAAGAAAGGTCATTTTGTTGTTGCAGTTAAAGAACACATACCGACCTTTACGGGCTTATCCATGGAGCAATGTTCTGATATATCACAACTATCTTTACGTTTAGCAAAAAAAGCTGAGAGGATACTTAGTGCGGAGAAATATTATTTAGTAGCAATATCCGATAAGGACTTACATTTCCATATCCATCTGTTACCAAAACTTAAAGAGGATCTTCCAATGGGAAGACATATTATGATGGATGAGGGCTGGAAAGGGGAAGTTGGGCAAACCGTTTCTGATGAGGAAGTAATGGAATTTATTAAAGTGTTAAGTACCTAAACTGGATAAATAAAAGGAGAAACACCATGTCGTCAATGGACAATCTTAAGAACGCTTTTGCAGGTGAATCGCAGGCTAATAGAAAATACCTTGCCTTTGCCAAAAAGGCCGAAGAGGAAGGTTTCAAACAGGTTGCAAAGCTTTTCCGTGCTGCCGCAGAGGCCGAAACAGTACATGCGCATAGCCACTTGAGGGCGATGGGTGGTGTAAGGAGCACAAAAGAAAATGTCCTGGAGGCTATAGGAGGCGAGACGCACGAGTTCACGAAGATGTATCCTCAAATGATTGAGGAAGCCAAAAAAGAAGGACACAGTCGAGCTCTGGAGAGTTTCGAATTTGCCAACAAGGTCGAAAAGATACATGCTGAACTTTATCAAAAGGCATTAAATAGTCTGGGTAAAAATGAAACTGTCGATTACTACGTCTGTCAGGTTTGTGGAAACACGGTTGAACAGGCAGCGCCAGATAAATGTCCCATTTGCGGTGCATCAAAGGCCATGTTCATAAAAATTGTCTAATATTAATTTGCCTTCATTCGGCTACCAGCGTTGGCTTCGTCGTCGGCTCCTCAACGTACAAACCGTACGCCTGCGTCGCCTCCTCTTCGCCGTCTTGGTATCCTGTTGAATGCGAATTGGTATAAATTAGCCCTGGCCCATCTTTCGCATAGAACAGATATTCATGGGGCTCGCAGCCTCTCCAGCGCCTCCTTTGCTGCCATCTGCTCTGCCTCCTTCTTGCTCTTTCCGGACCCCCTTCCGAATAACCTGTCCTTAATCTTAAGCTCGACCTCAAATACCTTTTGATGATCCGGGCCATGTTCACCTGTAATAGAATAGGATGGAAGGGTTTCAAAATCCCGCTGGCAAATCTCCTGGAGTTCAGTCTTGTAATCAAAGGAGAGCTCCGGTTTGAACAGCTCCTTCATCTCCTCCTCAAATTTATCGAGGAGGAATTTTTTTACTACCTCCAGTCCTCCGTCAAGATATATGGCGGCAATTATTGCCTCAAGAGAGTCTGCAAGGAGGGAGGATTTATTCCTCCCATGGGTATGCTCCTCTCCCTTTCCGAGCAGGAGGTAGTTCCCTATTTGCAGCCTCGTTGCCACACGGGATAGCGTTGGTTTGCTGACTATCCTTGCCTTCATCTTGGACAGCTCACCTTCAGGGAGGTCTACGTGATAACCTATAAGGTATTCGCTCATTACTAGGTCGAGGACGGCATCACCGAGAAACTCGAGTCTCTCGTTGTCGTTTCTTTTTTTTGTCTTTAGCTCATTTAGAAAAGACTTGTGTGTGATCGCCTCGATAAGGAGATCCTTGTTCCTGAATTTGTAGGAGAGTATTTCTTCGAGCAGCGGAAGTCTTCTGTGGGGCATAAAATGTTTATCAGAAATTAGTCAGTAAATCTCTTGACAATAATAGAGGCATTTGTACCGCCAAAGCCGAAGGAATTTGAAAGTGCGGCATTTATGCGGGCGTATCTGGCCTTATTTGGGATAAAATCCAGGTCGCATTCCGTATCGGGGTATTCGTAATTGATTGTTGGCGGTAAGATCCCCTCTTTTATGGCAAGTATAGTAAAGATGGCCTCTATCCCACCTGCGGCCCCAAGTAGATGGCCTGTCATAGATTTTGTCGAGCTTACCGGGAGACGATAGGCATATTCGCCAAAGACCGTTTTTATGGCTTGCGTCTCGATCGAGTCTGCAGAGGTGGAGGTTGCATGGGCATTTACATAACCGATATCCTCAGGTCTCATCTTTGCGTCATCCAGGGCCAGTCTTATACATTTTGCCGCACCATGACCCTGCGGGGAGGGCGCTGTTATATGATATGCATCTGCATTCATCCCGTATCCCGCAATCTCACAATAGATATTTGCACCCCTTTTTCTGGCAAAATCAAGTTCTTCCATTACAACTATTCCTGCGCCTTCGCCCATTACAAATCCGTCCCTCTCCCTGTCAAAGGGCCGGCTAGCCCTTTTGGGTTCGTCGTTTCTGGTTGAAAGCGCCTTCATTGAGGCAAAGCCTCCCACTGCGAGTGGGCATATTGCAGCCTCTGTCCCGCCAGCTATCATCGCGTCCGCCTCACCCCTCTGAATGATCCTATAAGCATCGCCAATAGAGTGTGTTCCGGTAGAGCATGCAGTAACTGCGCATGAGTTTGGCCCGTTAAGACCAAAACGGATCGCTATCTGACCTGATGTAAGGTTAATAAGGACCATAGGGATAAAAAATGGTGATATCTTTTTCGGTCCCTCCTCAAGCATCCTCTTGTGATAATATTCTATTGCCGGGAGCCCGCCTATACCGGCGCCAACATATACACCTACGCGGTCTCTGTTTTCATCGGAGATTTTTAATCCTGAGTCATCCACTGCTATCTGGCTCGCGCCGACAGCGAAGTGGATAAAGGTGTCCATCTTCTTTATCTCCTTCTTTTCGATATAGTCCTCGGGATTAAAGTCCTTTACCTCGCCTGCTATCCTTGAGGAGAATTCGGTAGGATCAAACCTGGTTATCCTGTCAATCCCCGATTCCCCGGCACAGATAGCCTTCCAGCTTTTTTCCACACCTGTACCAAGAGGTGTGATAAGGCCGAGCCCCGTTACTACAACCCGTTTCTTCAAATTAAAACCTCACAATCTAATGCCCTATCTTTGAACCCGTTCCTGCTACAAAAGGCATGGGCGAAGCTTCTTTGTCTGCAGGGAAATGAGGATCTTATATATTAATTTAAAGAGGAGATCCTGCGAAAAACAACGAATAGTTCGACTGCTATCCCAAGCCTCAGAGGGGTGACGATCTTACTCGTTTTTAGACCTTCTCTTTAATATAGTCGATAGCGTTTTTAACGCTTAGGATCTTTTCTGCATCCTCATCAGGGATCTCGATCTTAAACTCCTCTTCGAAGGCCATAACGAGTTCAACTGTGTCCAGGGAGTCTGCACCTAGATCCTCTACAAAGGAGGATTCGGTGGTGATATCCTCATCCTCTATCCCTAACTGCTCCGAAACAATCTTTTTAACTCTTTCTTCGATGGTGGTCTTCAAAACCATCACCTCCTTCTTTCAATTTATCTGTTATCTGTTAAACCATCAACATACCACCGTTAACATTTATTACCTGACCGGTAATGTAACTCGCCTCATCAGAGACCAGGAATCTTACTGCGAAAGCAATATCCATAGGTGTACCCAGTCTTGCCTGCGGTATCCGTGACAGGAGGTCTGATCTGGCCTCCTCCGAAAGCTGCTGTGTCATGGCAGTGTCAATGAATCCAGGCGCTACTACATTCACATTTATCCCTTTCGATGCATACTCCCTGGCAACTGATTTCGAAAATCCTATTATAGCCGCCTTTGATGCGGCATAGTTTGCCTGTCCTACGTTACCCATAAGTCCAACAATGGACGCGATATTTACAATCCTCCCGTACTTCTGCCTTAACATCCGGGGGAGCACGGTCTTTATGCAGTTGAATGTACCATTCAGGTTGACATCAAGCACCCGATTCCAATCCTCATCCTTCATTCTTATGAGGAGCCCGTCCCTTGTAATGCTGGCATTATTTACCAGGATATCTATCCTCCCCCACTCATCAAAGATCCTATTGGTAACCTCTTTTACCTCAAGGGAATTAGATACATCCATCCTGACTCCCATGGATCTGTTGAGGGAAAAAGATATCTCTTTTGCTGTTTCAATTGCAAGAGAGAGATCAATATCAGCTACAACGATATCAGCGCCAGCTTCATAGAGGGCCCTGGAGATACCCTTACCGATCCCCTGCCCGGCACCGGTAATCAGCGCAACCTTACCCTTTAAGTCCATATGATATCCATGGCCTCTTTCAGGCCTTCCCTGTTTTCTATATTGATGGTCCTGACATTCTTATCGATCCTCTTCACAAGTCCGGTGAGGACATTCTTGGGTCCTATTTCAATGAAGCTTGAGACGCCGGAAGTTATCATCCGCCTGATCGAGTCCTCCCATAGAACAGGAGAGGTAATCTGCCGTATAAGGCAGCTTCTTGCCTCTTCACCCCTAGATATAGGAAGGGCATCCACATTGCAGAAAAGGGGGTATCTCAAGTCTCCTATCCCTATCTTCTCCAAATCCAGTGAGAGTCTTTCCCCTGCACCCTTCATAAGGGGGGTGTGTACCGGGGCGGAAACCGGCAGGACGATTGTCCGCTTTGCCTTTCTCTTTTCAGCCATCTCCAAGGCCAGGCGAACAGCCTCCTTTTCGCCGGCAATGACTATCTGTACCGGTGAGTTGTAGTTTGCCACTGAGACAATACCCTTTTCTGATGCCTCTATGCAGATATCTTCAACACCAAGCCTATCCAGGCCTAGTATGGCCGCAACAAGGCTCTTATCCGGAGAAAGGGCCTCCTGCATATATATACCCCTCCTGTGTACGAGGTATACGGCATCAGTAAATTTCATAGCTTCAGACGCAACTAGCGCGCTATATTCCCCGAGGCTGTGCCCTGCAACCATATCCGGCAGGAATCCTTCCCTTGTAAGCAGGTCATAGGCTGCTATGCTGACGGTAAGGATGGCTGGCTGTGTATATTGGGTAAGGTTCAGCTTCTCTTCCGGACCATTAAAGCAGAGGTCTGCGATATCAAAGCCCAAGACCCCGCTTGCCTCTTCAAAGACCCTCTTTGCCTCACCATCTTCATTAAAGAGCCTCTGCCCCATTCCGACATACTGGGATCCCTGTCCGGGGAATAAAAATGCAAGTTTTTCCATATTTAGTCTACTATAAACTCTCCGCCATCTATGCCGATTACATTTCCGGTAATCCAGTCTGTCCCCGGATTGATCAGCACAGCAATCGCCCTTGCAACATCATCCGGTCTGGTCAGTCTTCCGGAGGGGTTCTTTTTGCCTGCCGCTTCGATCATCTTTTCATGTCCCGGTATCTTCCTCAATGCTGGTGTATCTGTTACCCCTGCCCTGATAGAATTAGCAGTGATACCCATAGGGGCAAGCTCCAGGGCCAGCTGTCTTATATGTGATTCTATGGCGGCCTTTGCCGCCGATACTGCACCATAAGAGGGCCATACCTTCTGCCCTCCTGCGCTTGTGATCGCAAAGATCCTCCCACCTTTTTTCATAAGTCCCCTTGAAACAAGGTCTTGTGTCCAGTATACAAGGCTGTTGGCCATTACATCGGCCGTCATCTCCATTTGGGCTTTATTGATGTTATCACTGGAAGGCGATATATAAGGTTTTAGGGTCCCGAAGGCCAGAGAATGTATAAGTGTCCTTATTGATGATCCGAGTGTGGCCGAAATTTTGGCCTCAATCTCATCAAGGATCATCTTTTTCTTTTCAATATCAGCTGCGTTCTGATTAAAGAAGATAGCTTCCCTTCCCAAATCCTTTATCTTTGAAACGATCTCCTCGGCATTCTTGAGCGTAGTCCTCCTGTCGAGATGGACTCCGAATATATCGAGCCCTGCCCTTGCCAATTCAATAGCAGATGCACCGCCGAATCCGCTCGATGCGCCAAGTATTAATGCCCACCCTTTTTCGTTTTTCATTTCCAGTCCTTAAAGAAGTAAAATGGATTTTGTATTAGATCATAAAAAAAATGTTATGTCAATTGATCGAAGACC
>CAYZUL010000034.1:0-27484 GCA_964481895.1 uncultured Nitrospirota bacterium
GGAGGGGCAACGTGAGCCCCTTTAAAACAGAGAAGTTCGATGCAATAATAGCAGGAACCGGCCCGGCCGGGATCTTTGCGGCACTTGAACTGGTCCAGGATGCCCCTGGAATGCGTATACTTCTTCTGGATAAGGGCGCTGATCTTGATTCCAGGGTTGCACAAAGATCCACCTCAAAAGAGAGTGTCATGGATTCATATCTCTCCGGATGGGGCGGCGCAGGCGCATTTTCGGACGGCAAATTAAATCTTACCTCTGAGGTCGGAGGATGCCTTAATGAATACATGGAGGAGATGGAACTCCTCAACCTGATAGACTATGTTGACAGTCTGTATCTGAAATTCGGGGCCCCGAAGGAACTCCATGGGACAAAGAGGGATGAAATAGGGAAGATTGCAGAGGCTGCCGCCAGATATGATCTCAAACTGATTCCATTTAAGATCAGGCATCTTGGTACAGATCTGTGTGTTCCGGTACTTAAGAAGATCAGGGATGAATTAACGGGTAAGGTTGAGATAAGACTACATACCTGTGCGGAAGAGATACTGGTGGATGGGGAAAAGGTAACCGGTATCAGGACGGGAGATGGGTCAGAGATCCATGGCGAATATGTCATTATGGCACCTGGCAGAGGCGGTGCGGAGTGGCTTGGGCGGGAGGCTAAGAGTTTGAATCTGACCACCCTGATAAACCCTGTGGACATCGGAGTTAGGGTTGAAGTGCCTGCCTCTGTGATGAAGGACATTACTGATGTGGTATACGAATCAAAATTTGTTTTTTATTCAAAGAGGTTTGATGATCAGGTCCGCACATTCTGTATGAACCCCTATGGCGAGGTCATAAGGGAATCGAGCCGCGGAATGTTTACGGTTAACGGCCACAGCTATTCCAATAAAAGGACCGAGAATACAAACTTTGCCATCCTTGTAAGCACCGTATTTACAGAGCCCTTCCATGAGCCTATTGAGTATGGGCAATATGTAGCCAGGCTTGCAAACCTCCTTGGCGGAGGGGTGATTGTCCAGAGGCTGGGCGATCTTATGCATGGCAGAAGATCTACAACGGAAAGGATCAGGAAGGGGATAATAAGCCCTACCCTTGAAGGCGCCACCCCGGGAGATCTCAGCTTTGTAATTCCTTATAGGTATCTGTGTGATATTATGGAGATGCTGGAGGCATTGGATAAGATAGCCCCCGGTGTAAATTCAAGGCATACCCTCCTATACGGGGTAGAGGTAAAGTTCTATTCCATGAGGATATTACTGACCAGAGAACTTGAGACCCAGGTGAAGAACCTCTTTGCTATAGGTGACGGGGCAGGGATAACAAGGGGCCTTATGCAGGCATCTATATCCGGTATTGTAGCGGCAAGGTCGATCTTAAAGAAGGCTGGTGTCTATTAATTACGAAAGAGCCCGCAAAAGGATGGTAGATGAGCAACTCGTCCCAAGGGGTATCAGGGATAAGCGCATCCTGGATGCCATGGGAAAGGTACCAAGGCATATTTTTATCGAGGAGGCCTTTTGGGACAGGGCATATGGTGATCATGCCCTCCCTATAGGCGAGAGACAGTCCATATCTCAGCCCTACATGGTTGCATTAATGACAGAGGCCTTAGAGTTAACCGGAACGGAGAGGGTACTTGAAATAGGAACAGGCTCAGGCTACCAGACGGCTATACTTGCTGAACTTGCGGCAAAGGTCTATTCAATTGAAAGAATAAAGTTCCTTGCCCACAGGGCCAGGATGATTCTGGACGGACTCGACTACCTGAATATCGTGATAAAGGTCTTTGACGGTACCTACGGCTGGCCTGATGAGGCGCCATTTGACGCGATAATAGTAACTGCCGGGGCACCGGCTATACCTCAAGCTTATATTGAACAATTAAAAGATGTCGGCAGAATCATAATTCCTGTAGGGGATCGAGCTTCACAGGTCCTGAAGAAGGGTGTTAAAAAGGAAGGAGTGATTGTATCAAAAGACCTTACGAGCTGTTTATTTGTCCCTTTGGTAGGGACCTTTGCATGGAAAAAAGAGGAGGATAATGATAGGCTTAATAATAACTAAGGTAAGTCTCTTTATCCTCCTTGTTATATCAAAATTCGGCTATTTCGGAATTATACTGTTAATGGCTATTGAGTCGGCCTCCATCCCGCTGCCAAGCGAGATCATCATGCCATTTTCAGGGTATCTTGCTGGGAGGGGAGACCTTAATCTGATATTCGTAACCCTAAGCGGTGCATTCGGATGCCTTGTCGGATCCATGGCCGCTTATATGGTCGGTATCTATGGCGGGCGTCCATGGATAGAGAGATATGGCAGGTATCTGCTTATTTCCAGGAAAGACCTTGAAAGGGCTGAGGGATGGTTTACAAGGTACGGAGAGCTTATTATTTTCTTTTCCAGGCTGATCCCTGTTGTGAGGACCTTCATATCTATTCCGGCCGGTGTAGCCAGGATGAATGTCGTAAAGTTTGCAGTATATACCTTTCTTGGTTCCGTCCCATGGTGTTTTGGGCTTGCGTATATCGGGGTAGTCATGGGCGATAATTGGCATATGCTTGAGGGTTATTTCCACAAGTTTGATGTATTAATAGGCATAGCTATTCTGGGGATTATAGTATACATGATTTGGCATCATAGGCCTGATTTTAAGCGGGCCCAATAACGGAGAAAAAGTGCTAAGGGTCTATAATACATTAAGCGGCAGGAAAGAGGAGTTCATGCCTGATTCCGGGAAGATCAGGATGTATGTGTGCGGGCCCACAGTTTATGACTTAAGCCATCTGGGGCATGCTAGGAGCGCCGTTGCCTTTGATGTGATCTACCGCTATCTTAAATACAAGGGATATGAGGTCTCATACACAAGGAATTATACCGACATTGATGATAAGATAATAAATCGTGCCAACAGGGAAGGTGTATCATCCCAGGAGATAGCTGAGCGGTATATAAAGGCCTTTGATGAGGATATGGAAGCACTGGGCGTCGAACTTCCGACTTATAGACCCAAGGCGACTGATATGATCGATGAGATGAAAAACCTTATCCAGATCTTATTAGATAAAAAGTATGCCTATCAGTTGGGCGGTGATATTTATTACTCCGTTAGGGAATTTCAAGGCTACGGAAAGCTTTCAGGCAAGAAGATTGATGAGCTTGAGGCCGGGGCAAGGGTGGAGGTGGATGAGAGAAAAAAAGATCCCCTTGACTTTGCGCTCTGGAAGGCTAGTAAGCCAGAAGAACCAGCGTGGCCAAGCCCATGGGGACCTGGTCGGCCGGGTTGGCACATAGAGTGTTCGGCGATGAGCCAGAAATTTCTTGGAGATACGATTGACATCCATGGCGGCGGAAAGGACCTGATATTTCCACACCATGAAAATGAGATAGCCCAATCAGAGTCTGCCACAGGAAAACCCTTTGTAAGATACTGGCTTCACAACGGATTTGTCAATATTGAAAAGGAGAAGATGAGCAAATCTTTGGGAAATATCCTTGCCATAAGGGATATACTGAAGACCTACCCTGCAGAGACTGTGAGACTTTTCCTCCTCTGGAGGAGCCATTACAGGTCTCCCATAGATTATAGCTCCGAGGCATTAAAAGAAGCCGATACCATTTTAGAGAGGTTCTATAAAACCGTAGAAAGAATGGATAAGGAATGGCCTGATGTTAAAGATGTCAACGGAGGAAGGAAGAAAGAGCGTATTCAGCCATTTATTAATATGATGGATGATGACTTCAACACGGCTGCTGTAATTGGCCGTATTTTTGATGAAGTAAATACCGCTAACAGTGAGATGGACCGTGCTTCAAAATGGGGTATTGATAGCGAGTTTCAAGAGGTTCTGCCGATAATTAGGGATATTTTTAAAGATATGGGCAATATTCTTGGTATATTCAATAGAAGACCGGAGGAATATTTTAAAGAAAAGCAGAGGCATCTTCAAATCTCTCCTGAGGAGATAGAAGGGTTCATCAGGGAAAGAAATGAAGCGAGGTCCAAAGGGGACTGGGAAAAGGCAGATAAGATAAGGACAGATTTGGCGGAAAGAGGCATCGTCCTGGAGGATTATCCCGGAGGTACACGTTGGAAGGTCCGGTGATGAACGGTGAAGGTCTGATATATGGCATCAATCCGCTCCTTGAGGCATTGAGGTCAGGCGGAAGGAGGTTTAACAAGATCTATTTACAAAAGGGGAGAAGGGATAAGGATATAGATGAGATTATACTCCTCGGGAAGAGACTGGGTGCCACTATCTATTATGAGCCGAGGGAGGTCCTCGACAGGATGGTTCAGCATAAAAAGCACCAAGGAGCTATCGGTAGTGTCTCACCAAAGGAGTATGTGACAGTTGAAGATATATTGGAGGCGGCAAAATGCAGGGATGAGATGCCCTTCATTTTAATAATCGATGGGATAGATGACCCGAGGAACCTTGGCGCAATTATAAGGAGCGCCGAAGGGGCGGGGGTCCATGGGATAGTTATCCCTGAGAGGCGTTCGGCCGGTATTACAGATTTAGTTTCAAAGGCATCTGCGGGGGCAGTGGAATACATGCCTGTGGCAAGGGTAGTAAACATAGTAAGGGTTATAGATCTCCTGAAGGATAATGGACTCTGGATAGTTGGTCTTGACTCAGGAGGGGAAAAATCCTATCTTGAATTTGATTATTCCGTTCCGATTGGTGCCGTTATTGGAAATGAGGGGAGCGGCATAAGGAGGCTTGCCCTTGAGAGATGCGATGAGGTTGTCTCGATTCCGAGTAAAGGAAGGGTTTCCTCATTAAATGTCTCTGTTGCGGTAGGTATCTTTGCCTATGAGGTCTTAAGACAACGCAGGGGTGGAAAAAAAGATGGAAGACCTTACAGGAAACCTTAAAGATGGTGATCTCCTGGGGCTGCTTGAGAGGCTTCAGGCATCAAAAGAGACCGGGATACTCACTATCAGAAACGGAAAGGATATCCGATCGATCTATATAAAGGACGGAAAGATCATATCAGCCTCATCCAGTCTTATAGAGGAACGACTCGGCGAGATGCTTGTCAAGGCCGGGATTATTACCCAGAAAGAGTACGATATATCCGTTGGTATATTAAAGAAGACAGGAAAGAGGCAGGGCGCTATCCTTGTAGATGCAGGATTTCTGACATCAAAGGATCTCTTTGAGGGACTGAAATATCAGGTGAAGGAGATAATCTCCAATGCCTTTCTGCAGGATGAAGGGGAATACGCGTATGTTCCCGGGCAGATCCCACGGCAAGTAATCCCGCTTCAGGTAGATACCGTTGAACTTATTTCTGAGATGATAAAGCGGCTAAAAGAGGAACAGTAGGGGCACGTTTAAGCGTGCCCCTACTACCTTTCTTCTGCAAAGGAGAGGAGGGCGAGGTTCCTTGCCTTCCTTATTGCGGCTGTTATCAAACGCTGATGTTTGGCGCAGTTGCCTGAGATCCTGCGTGGCATTATCTTGCCCCTTTCCGACTGATAACTCTTCAATAGCAGCACATCTTTATAATCGATGGGTGCCTGCTTGTCTGTACAGAATCTGCAAACCCTCCTGCGCTGAAAATATTTAGGCCTTTCTATCATAATCTCCTCTTAAATTAAGGTTTAAACCATCCGAATGCGAATTGGTATACCGTTTGTCAATCCCAACGCTAAAAATTAAAATGGTACATCACTTTCCTGGGTATCTGATTGAGAGGGGCCGGCTGTATCGTCAAGCAATGCCTCCTTCGATGGATCACCCCTCTTGGACAGGAATCTTATCGACTGGGCAACCACCTCATGTTTGCTCCTTTTCTGGCCATCCTCTGTCTCCCATCTCCTCTGCTGGAGCCTGCCGTCGATTATTATTCCATGACCCTTGCCAAGATACTGTCCGCAATTTTCAGCTTGTTTTCCAAAGACCACAATATCTATATAGCATACCTCATCCTTAAACTCATCCCCCTGCTTAAATCGGCGATTAACAGCAAGAGAGAAACTGGCTACCGCAGTTCCATTCGGGGTATATCTGAGTTCTGGGTCCTTCGTCAGGTTTCCCATAAGGATCACCTTGTTAAAGCTTGCCATGTTATACCTCTTTTTTCTCTTCCGGCACGGCCTCTTTTGCAGCCTTAGGTTTAATCCCGTCTAGTTTTATTGAAAGATATTTTATCACGGAATCATCAATCTTATATGCGCGCTCAAGTTCATTAATCAGTTTGCCGTCACCTTTAAACTGGAGGACAATATATACCCCCTTTTTTTCCTTCGCTACCTCATAGGCCAGCCGTCTCTTTTTCCAATTCTCTGTATTTAAGACCTCCCCGCCGAATTTTTCAATGACTCCCTTCATTTTGGTAATGGCCTTTTCTACCTCTTCATCTGTGAGGCTTGGCCTCAGAATGAAGATGGATTCGTAAATACGTATATTAATCACCCCCTCTCGGATTATTAAGTCCTAAGATCTATCTTAGGGCCAAGTAAATTTAATTTTCTACCATAACAGGACAATTTAATCAAGATAAATATGAGATTTATCCTTTTAATAATCATTTCATTGTTGTTTTTGTTTGTGGTAATATACAAAGATTAATTTAAGTGTTTACTAAAATGGTGATATAAAATAGGCGTGTTAATCAGGAAGAGATATGGGTAACCGTGCCCTGTTAATATAATAAATTCAAGAGACGATAAGGAGGAGTTGTATGTCTGGAGTAAAGATGGTCGCTGTAGATGTCAGCCAATTTGTGCAAAGTCAGAAGGACCCGAAGATTCTGAAGGAATTTGATGCACTACAACCTGGCAGGGGTCTTGTCCTCATTGATAATATGGATTCAAGATATTTCCTGAAGATACTCCAGACCACACGGAGGAACAGTTACGAGTGGTGGCCTCTGGCAATGGAGTCTGATATCTGGCAGGTGGTTATCATGAGACGTAATGAGGCAACGGAAAGGACGATCAATGATCTTCTTCACTCGGATCATGTAAGGCTCCATAAGCTCCTCGAAGACCACTGTACTGAACTTGATGGTGACAATGTAATGCTTGCGTCGATAAGGTTTGATGAGTTTCGGACAGGCCTGTTAAGACACATAAAGATGGAGGAAGAGGTCCTGTTCCCGCTTTACGAAAAAAAGACAGAAAACACCATGGGGCCGACCCATGTAATGAGGATGGAACACAAGGAGATACAGGAGTTATTAAAGAAGATGGCAGGCCTGCTTGACGAGGCAAAGATAGAGGGCCTTTCCAAGAGGGATGCGATAAGGGAACTTGGGAATCAGATAGATCAATATCTTAAGCTGCACAACCAGAAGGAAGAGGGGATACTCTATCCATCGTCTGACCAGGTGATACAGGGTAAGGAGAGGGAGGAGATCATCCTCAAGATGGAGGCGGTGTAGCAAAGAGTTCAAGCGGCCAAGGGGCCGCAAAACAGGAGTCAAGGGGTCCAGGGATCATGGGTTCAAGTGAATTAGCTGGAACCCTCGAACCCACGAATCCTAGAACCTAGGAAAAATGTCTGAAAGGGATGCAGATTACCTCATAATCGGAGGAGGGCCGGCAGGAACATATGCAGCAGACGCGATAAGGCGAAGGGACAGAGTTGGCTCGATTGTAATAGCAACCAATGAGCCCCATCTACTTTATATAAGACCCAGTCTTGCATTCTATATGCGCGGTCTGATCCAGAGAGATCAGCTCTTTCAGAAAAAGATCGATTTCTACAATAAGAACTCAATCGAATTAATTACAGAGAAAAAGGTCATTAGGATCTCGGCAGCAGGCAAAAAGGCCTTTCTTGAGGATGGGGATATCTTCTCTTACAAGAAACTTCTGATTGCCACAGGGGGTCGCCCAAAGAGGTGGCAGATCCCTGGCGCAGATTTGGATGGTGTCTATTATCTTCGGACACTTAATGATGCTGAGGGAATGATGAACAGGATGAGGTCATCGAAGAAGGCAATAGTTGTAGGCGGCGGGTTTCTCGGCATGGATCTGAATCAGACCTTTGCGATGGCCGGGCTTAACGTAGTTAATATCATCAGAGACAAGGTCTTCTGGTCTCACTTTCTGGATGAAGACGGCGGAAGGCTTGTAGAGAGGATACTAAAGGAGAACGGGGTAAACCTTATCACTGCGGATGAGGTAGTTGAGGTGCTTGGCAACAAGACAGTAACCGGCATAAGGACATCCAGGGGTAAGCAGATAGATGCGGATATAGTCGGTGTCGGGATAGGGATCGGGCTGAACCTGGACCTCCTGGATAAGAAGGAGGTTGAAATCAACAGTGGGATAATAGTGGACGACCACCTCAGGAGCAGTTCTCCGGACCTGTTTGCCGCAGGAGATGTAGCGGAATTCTATGATCCCATAATGGAGAAGCGCCACATCATGGGCAACTGGTCGAATGCAATGGCCCACGGAAAGTCGGCAGGCGCAAATATGGCAGGGGAGGATGTTGCGATAAATGTAGTCTCCTTATACCAAATAGATATCTGGGGCAGAAGCCTTATTGCCATGGGTGATACATCCGTATCAGATGGTACAAAGGTATTTATCAGGGATCAGAGGGATCAGTATAAATATGGGAGGATCTTCGTAAGGGATGGTGTTATTAAAGGCGCCATCCTGATCGATTTGAAGGAGCTTGAAGGTCCGCTTTCAAGGCTGATTAAAGAAAAAAAGGAGATCAAAAATCCGGAGGTCTTGTCTGATCCGGCATTTGATCTCAAAAAACTCCTATAGCTCAAAAATTTTTAAACTTCTCATTTTATCTTTATTAATACAAACTCTCTGGTGCGGATTGCCGCCTCATATGCCTTTTGACATTCCTCATTGGTAAATTCTGAGTAGTCGCCAGGATAGCGGGTTTCAATGTAGTAACGATTTAGGAATTCTAAATCCTGATGTATCTCTCTTAAGTCTTTTACTGTATCCAAGAGTAATGTCTCTAATTCAAGCAGGTCATGAACTTTTGGAAAGCTTTTACCATTGAAGACTAATAATCCCTTTAAATATTTTTCTGCCACCTGTTGTGCCAAAAAGCAGGCAGTGCTTGGGGCGCCTTCTTTCAAGACCGCACGAAGGGAAAGTGCGTCTTCCTCTGCTTTCTTAAACCACTCTCGATAGATCTCCTTTGACTTATCTGGCATATAAAATTTTTCCCTTGGTGAGGATATCTAGGATGAAAAAATCGTTCATCTCTTTTCTTCTTTCCACGTCTTCTGGCCGATCCACAATGATGTCGATAGGAAAGGGTCGAGGGAAGATAGAACTATCAATTTCTCTCGCCAATTGACGGGTATTTTCGGTCTCCTTGACGATGAAGAGATCCACATCACTATCTGGAGTGGGATCTCCCCAGGCCCAAGAGCCGAAAAGAACGATCTTATCCGGCTGAAAATCCTGGATGATCTTCTGAGCTACCTCTTGAATCTTTTTTTCTGCGCTCTTCCGATTCATATGCGTTTTTAATATAACAGAGAGACTGGGGTTTTGCAAAATATCATAACCTATTCAGAAGCACATAACACTATAATAGTGACAATTTTTTCATGAGCTTGACATATTAATTTTCTGTGGTATATTTAGATCACCTTTAATTGCTCACCATAGCATTATAGCATTATGGATGGACGACGCACGGAAACATGCCTGATTTCAGAGGTTTGACCGTGATACGGCACTTTGAGGCGCCGGAGTAGGCAACAGAGGCTTGCAGTGTTTAAGGTATTAGGCAGTTCTGTCTAATTGTGGTTGGGTTGCCATCGAGAAGGGTGGAGACCAATAGTTTCGGGGAGAGGGCGAGAGCCATCTACCCGTTACGGGAGGTGAAATTGAATGGATGGGTTGGTGATCCCCATAAAGTTACCATCGGTTCCAAGGGAAGTTGATTACGGTGACCTAGGGGACTTTTACGTCGCGAGCTGACCCGGCTTACTCTTGTGTGCGAGGAGTAAGCACCTAACTCGCCGCTCCAGACCAACCGCAGTCGTGAGTCCCGTTCTTGAATGCAATGATGCGGCGGCCGAGCGGCACGCCGTTAAGGCTGTAGAAAAAGCCAAAAAGCACTACCAATATCTTTCTTATTTTATTAAAATATTTTCCATAAGGATGTCATTTATTTAAGGAGGAGGGATGGCTCGATACAAGAACTATAGTTACGATCAGGGCAAGTTGATCCCATTTCCCAATATTCCCATCTCCCTTGACATCTCTTCAATGATGATGTATATATACATCATAAGGAGGCGGGAAGAATGAAAAGGACCCAGCTCTATCTGGATGAGGAGATCTCAGAGAAATTGGCTGAGATAAGCAAGAAGGAAAAGAGAAGCATATCACAACTGGTGAGGGATGCCTTGGAGAAGGTTTATCTAAAGGAAAGAAGACCTGATATTTTAGAGACTTTCAAGAAGTGTACCGGTATATGGGCAGATAGGAAAGGGTTTGATACGGACAGATATATCAGGACGCTGAGAAAGGATACCAGGCGTGTAAGGTCCGGGATAAATAATGGATAGGGTGCTCCTGGACACAGATGTAATCATTGAAAACTTCAAAGGCAATGAAATCATCCTTTCAAAAATCAAAGATTTAAAAAATGAAAAACTCCTTTTCTGCATTTCCCCTGTCTCAATAGCCGAGGTGTATGCCGGTCTCCGATCCGGAGAAGAGGAGATGGTTGAGGAGTTCTTTAATTCACTCTCCTGCCTGCTGATAGACCAAACAATAGCAGTAAAGGCAGGCGAATACTTAAGACTATATTCAAAATCTCATGGACTTGAAATAGCTGATGCCCTAATAGCGGCAATCTCTTTTTACAATAAGGCAAGACTATTTACCCTGAATAAAAGGCATTATCCAATGAGGGATATAAGATTAGTATAAAGCTGTTTCGAATCAGTTGATATACGCTGAAACGGAACGCCAGCCTGGTCGCAGGCGACCCATCACGTTTACATGGGCGGAAGCTGTCTTTCGCGGATGAAGCCCATGGCATTCATTATGCTCATAAATAGGCTATTGACAATTTATACACCTTGACGTATTCTAAAATTAATATTATACGTCAATTCCCCGATAGGATCATTCGAGGACAGGCTTAGATGAGGTTTTAAATGCAGACAAAACTTACCTTGCGACTGGAAGAGAGGCTCATCCGGCGTGCCAAGTTCCTTGCAAAAAAGACCGGAAAATCCATTTCGCAGATAGTAGCCGATTATTTTGCGCTCCTTGAGAAGCAACCGGAAGAACGTGATCTTCCGCTTACACCGCTTGTTCGCTCCCTCAAAGGGGCGCTACGCGGAACCGGGGTTGAGATTAAAGACTATCATCGATATCTTGAGGATAAATATCTTTGAGGCTGCTCTTTGATACCAATGTTATATTAGACGTTTTATTGGATCGAGAGCCTTTTTCGACAACAGCAGCAAAGCTTTTTTCGCAAATAGAAACTGGTGACCTTTCGGGATATATTTGTGCGACCACCGTCACCACGGTGCACTATCTTGCGAGTAAAGCGGTAGGACCCGTTCGTGCCAAGAAAGAAATAATGAAACTGTTGGCCCTATTTGAGATTGCTCCAGTTAATCGTCCTGTCCTTGAGGCGGCCTTGACCTCTCATTTTGTTGACTTCGAGGATGCAGTAGTTCACGAAGCGGCCATACAAGTGGGTGTGCAGGGGATTGTGACCCGTGATATTCCTGGTTTTAAACAAGCGAAGATACATATATATTCACCAGAGGAGCTTTCCGGAATGTTACGGGTGCGAGACAAAGAACTACACTAAAAGAAATAACTGTAATCCTGCCACAATAGGATCGACCAATTAGACCGGGAATCTGTACTAATGACTGTCAAGTCCTTTATATCCAATAGAAAATTTAAGTTTGTAGAGCGGATACTGAAATCAGTTATCAAGGCATCAGATCCAGCCATTGCAATAAGAAGGCACCTTTCTCTTTCCGGCAATAATCTAATAATAGACGGAACTGTCTGCAATCTTAATCAGTATAAGAATATCTATGTCGTAGGCGGCGGCAAGGCCTCAGCGCCTATGGCGGTGGCCCTGGAAGAAATGTTGGGCGATAGGATAACCTGCGGTATCATCAATGCAAAATATGGATATTCACTTAAAACATCTAAGATAGAGATTGTGGAAGCCGGACATCCTCTCCCTGACAGGAATGGACTGACTGGTGCAAAGAGGATGGCCTCATTGCTTACTAAGGTCGTGCAGGATGATCTTGTTATTGCACTGATTTCAGGAGGCGCATCTGCCTTGATTCCGCTTCCGGCAAAAGGGATAACGCTGAGAGATAAAAAATGCGTAGCCGATCTTTTACTTAAGTCAGGCGCGGCAATAGATGAGATTAATATAGTAAGAAAACATCTGTCCATGATAAAGGGCGGGCAGATGGCAGTAATGGCGTATCCGGCAAGGGTCGTCTCCCTGATACTCTCTGATGTGATTGGTGATCCCATGGACATTATAGCCTCTGGGCCTACGGTGCCTGATAAGAGTAGTTACGAGGATACAAAGGAGATCCTTGTCAGATTTAAACTTTGGAATCAGATTCCAGAAAACGTCAGGGCGCATCTGCAAAAAGGTATAAGCGGAAAGGTTGCCGAGACCCCGAAGAGGGATCATCGCTCATTCAAGAGGGTCCGAAACCTGATCATCGGAAATAATCAGGTTGTAGTTGATGAGGCAGAAGGAAAGGCGAAGGAGATGGGATATGATACCCTGGTCTTATCAAGGTCAATAAAGGGCGAGACAAGAGATGTGGCAAAGGCCTTCGGATCAATTGCCCGGGTAATTTGCCGCTCCCGGGCCCCGGGACAGAGGAGGATTTGCGTTATAGCGGGCGGTGAAACTACGGTTAGTGTAAAGGGTAGTGGAAGGGGAGGGAGGGCCCAGGAGTTTGCGCTGGCAGCGGCATTGGAGATCTCAGGATTGAAGGGGGTCACAATTTTAGGTTTTGCCACAGACGGTACAGATGGCCCAACGGATGCGGCAGGCGCTATAGTCGATGGTTCAACTATTGACCGGGCAAAGAGATTTGGCCTAGATCCAAGATCATCACTCGATAAAAATAATTCCTATAACTTTTTTAAATCCCTTGGTGATCTGATCATTACAGGCCCTACTTTTACCAATCTGAATGATTTGTATCTGATTTTTGCAGACTAAGGGCCTCTTCGCTATGAGTTCACTTACCTCTGTGCTGAGCTCTTCAATAGGGCCTCGATCTGTTCTTTGAAGGCATCGAAAGGCTGGGCGCCAACTATCCGTGCTCCCTTAATCAGTTTATCCTTGCCTGTTATACCAAGGAAGAAGGTAGGGGTTCCTGTTACACCAGCCC
Source organism: uncultured Nitrospirota bacterium (assembly GCA_964481895.1). Taxonomy (GTDB): domain Bacteria; phylum Nitrospirota; class Nitrospiria; order JACRHA01; family JACRHA01; genus JACRHA01. Next base: position 13,369 of record CAYZUL010000034.1, read on the forward strand.
TGGTCCCATCGTCTATGTCCTTTTTGATCTCTTTATCATATTTGCCGCTCTCAAGGCATGTTGTAAAGAGATCTTGATTCAGGTTGATCTGCCTGGCATGCCCCTTGAGGTCTTCAACCTTCATGGCTGACTGATTCTGGAAGATCCTGTCATGCATCTCCCAATATTTTCCCTGTTCACCTGCGCAATTTACAGCCTCTGCCGCCTTCTGCGCAAACTGATGAAAACCGAGTGGAAAATCCCTAAAGACCAACTTTAGCCTCCCTGTTTCTATGTATTCCTTTTTTAATAATGGGAGAGTATCAGTAGAAAAACGGGCACAGAAAGGACACTGAAAATCGGAAAACTCGATCAAGGTCAGGGGGGCGTCCTTCTTTCCCATAAAGGGGTCATCGTCAATGCTCACCTCAGCCTCTGCGGGTGGTTGGGGAGGTGACCCTTCTACCCTGAGCTTGGATAGGATCTTCTTGATCTCATCTAACTCCTTTTTTATCTCCGAGAGTTCTTTTTTGATCTCAATGAGATCCTCATCTTTTGCCAATACCTTGCCACTGGTGAGGATAAAAACTCCTATTAGAGAAACCATCAGCAGACACCCGATAAAGGGCGATTTATAAGTCATTTCTTGATTTCCAGTTGATCTTTTTGAAGGAATCTGTCCGACTGAAGATGATCAGCGTCTCCCGGATATTTTCCTTGATATCATCCAATCGAAATTTGTCCGGGAGGATTGTAAGTCCCCAGTCAGGGTCAAAGATTCCTGCCACCAATCTGTTATCAGAAAGCACCTGCAGGACTATAAACTTTTTTATCGCGTATCTATCCTGCACATCCTGAGGCATCATATATGTTGAACTTTCACCATCAGGTCCGGACCTCATCACCGCCTTACCGGACTCAACAGGCTTAAAATTGATGGATTGAATATATTGTTCAAGCTCCGGGAATATACCTTCTTTAGGGAATATGACTATACCGAAATCTTCCATATTTTTATAAAGCTGATATGCATAATCAGGAGAAGGGTCTGCCAGGGCGGGGTTAATACTTAAACAGAGAGCAATGATTACCATGATAAGACCAGCCAAAGACTTATTCATTCCCTCCTCCTAAAGGGTCCTCTCTGGTTGCCCTTTTTCTGTATGGTCTTCATCTTCTTTCGGAATGATTGAGCAATGCTCATGTTGAATCAGCCACTCCGATCCCTTCTTGCGATGTATAGTTGTGCATTTGCCCTGCTCTTCCACCAACACGTCTCTACCTACCACTATCTTGGTTGTGTAGTCATAAGTTGCCCATCCGATGGTTCCTGAAATCTCTGCCTTTATATTTGATATTTGCATCGATATGCCAACTGGGTTCCCAAGGTTTATTTGTTCCTTTAAATAAGCAAGATTATCCTCTGCCTGCTTCAAGGTTTCTATCTGACCATCTGAGATAGCGAAATAATCATTAGCATAAAACTTTAACACAGATTGAGCGTCCCTCGTTTTAGGAAAATCTGTTAAGGCCTTTGTGGCATCACTTATGGTCTTTGCTATAGAGCCTTCGTCAGGTACTGCCTCAGCCAGGCTGCTTATCAATATGAAAAAGACGAAAAAGACCATATAAAAAAGTGCTATCGATCTCTTCACATTTAACCCCTTTCATTGAGTTCTTCTTGTCTTTGAAGGACTGTCGTGAATATTATCAGAACATTATAAAATGAACAAGAGCCAAACTTTAAAGGTACCTGCCCATCAAGGTTACCGCCCTGTCTGTTTTTATGTCTTGACAGTGAACGATAGTTCACCATAAAATATAATACATGGGGAAAAAACTATTGGATGAGAAATTAAGGTCAAGGATCAAGGAGATATCCAGGTTCTATTACCAGGAGGGGAGGATGCCCAGTTTTTCAGAGATCGGCAATATGTTAAACCTCAGATCAAAGAATGCAGTCTTTAAGCTGGTTGCAAGGCTTGAGGATATGAAGGTGCTTGCAAAGGATAAAAAGGGAAGGCTTATACCGGGATCTATGGCATATCCTGTCAGGGTCTTGGGAATGGTTGAGGCTGGATTTCCAAGCCCTGCCGAGGAGGAGCTGGCCGACAATATCTCTTTAGACGATCTTCTCATCCAGAACAGAGAGGCCAGCTTCCTTCTTAAGGTTCAAGGCGACTCCATGTCTGATGCAGGCATCCTCCCGGGCGATATGGTCATTGTGGAGAGGGGGAAGACCCCTAAAAACGGTGATATAGTGGTTGCCGAGGTGGATGGTGCATGGACCATGAAGTATCTTAAAAAAAGCGGAGATACTACCTCTTTGGTTCCTGCTAATCCAAAGTACAAGACCATAAAGCCTAAGAGCAGCCTTAACATAGCAGGGGTAGTTGTAGCAGTGGTTAGAAAATATTGATACCAGTTGAATGCGAATTGGTATGAAGAAGAGATGGGGAATTAAGTGGATACCAATATGGGTACTCAGCCGCTAACCATACATCCCTGGCCCAGGGCGATTATGCATATAGATGCCGATGCCTTTTTTTCATCATGTGAGCAGGCGATCCATCCGGAGCTAAGGGGAAGACCTGTTGTTACAGGAAAGGAGCGGGGGATAATTGCTGCTGCAAGCTATGAGGCAAAGGCCATGGGTGTTAAAAGGGGGATGAGGCTTTTTGATGCAAAAAGGGTCTGCCCTGGTCTTGTTATCCTCCCATCAGATTATGAGACCTACAGCCTCTTTTCAATAAGGATCTTTGAGATATTAAGGAGATTTTCACCCGATGTGGAGGAGTATTCAATAGACGAGGCATTTGTAGATCTGACGGGTCTTAGGAGGAGCTTTCATGGTTCATATGGTGATATCTCAGGGAAGATCCAGGCTGCAATAGGGGAGGAGCTTGGGATTAGTGTATCCATTGGGGTTAGTCTTACCAAGGTGCTGGCCAAGATGGCATCAAAATATAAAAAACCGGGAGGGCTGACGCTGATACCCGGAACGGAGATACATAGATATCTATTTAGCCTTCCTTTGGGGGATGTTTGGGGTATAGGCCCTAATACATCGGCATTTTTAAAAAAGTTTGGGATAAATACTGCCCTTGAGTTTACAAGGAGGGATGAGGGGTTTATAAAAAAGCATCTTTCAAAACCATATCAGGAGATCTGGCATGAGCTAAATGGAAGGAGCGTCTATCCTGTTGTTGTGGAATCGAAGCGGAATTATCAGTCTATAAGCAAGACAAAGACCTTTACGCCTCCATCCGGCAACGAGCCTTTTATCTTTGCCCAGCTATCAAAGAATCTGGAGAATGCATGCATAAAGGCAAGGCGCCACAGCCTTCAGGCCACAAGGCTTATTGCTCTTCTCAGGGGACAGGATTTTAAGGATACAGGCATAGAGATAAAACTTACCCGTCCTACCTCCTATCCGGCAGAACTCCTTGAGCCGCTAAGAAAAGGGTTTAACTATATCTACCGACTAAATACCCCATACCGCCTGACAGGTATTATTCTATCCGGCCTTATACCGGACAAGAACATCCAGCGTGATCTCTTTGATGATATTGTTAAGATAGGGAAGATGGTAAAGGTATATAGCGCCATAGATGAGCTATCGGAGAGGTTTGGAAAGCATACTGTACAACATGCATCAAGCATTCCGGCAAATCTGCACGCCCAGCATGGAGGGGAAAGGGGAGATATACCAATGCGGAAAAAAGAGCTGTTCAAAGGTGAAAATAGAAGGCAGAGACTTGGATTGCCTCTCCTTGATATTAAGGTTTGATTTATAATGGCTTAATTATACCTAAATAGGAGGGAGCACATAACTATCCAAACCCTCCATTGACAACAACATTATATGGTATATAATACCAACTAAAAGGGCTTTTTCTTGAAGAAAAGAGCAAGGCTTACAATAAAGGATAGGTTAGAGTTTCAGTATGGCGCCTTTGCAGAGGTTAGATTATGGGAGGTCCCTGAATCAAAAGACAAACTCCACGGATACAAATATTTCCTTGAGAGAAAAGAGAGCGTGTTATCCCGGAAGTCAACTATGATGCCATAGAGTTGCTGGTTACAGTGTAGTCATAGATCGAAGTTTTTGTTTTACCGGTGCGCCCGGCATGATTGCACCTGCGGAAGTCTTGGATACCATGATTTTCCCCTTGCGCATTAAAATCTTTAATGTATAATACTGGTCTTCAGATGAAGATAAAATGTCCGGAGGAATAAATTATGAGCATTTATTGGAATAGACATATTGTATGCATCATCCTGATTTCCATGATTTTTGTTATTGGGCATACAGGATGTGAATCAACGTCGCGAACGCAAAAAGGGGCAATATTTGGCGGTCTTGGCGGTGCTACGGTAGGAGGTCTAATCGGGAGCAAAAAAGGAAATACGGCAACCGGTGCATTGATTGGTGGAGTGGTAGGGGCACTAACTGGAGGTCTGATCGGAAATTATATGGATAAACAAGCCCAGGAGCTGGCATCTGTTGCAGAGGTGAAGCGGGTTGATGATGGTATTATAGTTACCATGCGGGATAAGATCTTATTTGATACTGGCCAATCTACCCTCCTTCCAGGGTCCAAGACCAGTCTTATCCGGATTTCGGAGGTCATAAAGAAATATAATAAAACTGAAGTCACTATTGCAGGACATACAGATAATGTGGGAACAGCAAGTTTCAACCAGGGGCTATCAGAACGCCGGGCAAACTCAGTTCAGGTCTTTCTTGTGGGGCAGGGTGTTGCGCCGAGCCGGATGAAGCCCGTAGGATTTGGTTTTGACAGACCGGTTGCTTCGAATAGCACTCAGGAAGGGAGGGCCCAGAACCGCCGGGTGGAACTCCATATCTCTCCCGATGCGGCCTTGGTAAGAGATGCAGAAGCGTCGGCTAAGTGAGGATGAAAACTGCCTGCCCCTGAGGCTTCATTCACACTATACTACTTTGGCCGCATTACTCTCGCAAATATGCTACGCTCTCGAGTAAATTACGCTCACATCGTCGGTGGATAATTCGAAATTGACTGTGGTGGTGTGCACTATTGTGCGGTCAACAAGGCATCTGCAAGGCTGAAAGGCCTGCCTGACCGGTAGGCAGGGAGGATGGCAAATGCAAATGTATGAAGTTATTGAAACTTGTTGGAGAGATTAAATCGCAAGTCAAGACCTGATGCCTTTTTCCACCTCATATGTATACTCCAGACAGTTATTTCCTCCTACCTTATCCCTCTATTTATTAGTTCAAATATGATGGGGATTGCAATTCGCCAGGATTTATTACCAAAAAATGTTCTAATGCCTGCTTAAAGGGTTTGCATAAAACTTGACATGGGATTCGTTCGCTTGAGATTTCTCCGATATTTAACTATACTTTTAATGATATGTTTGAGGATCAATTAAGAATAATCCCCTTTTACACAGGGGACAAGTCCCTCGATGATGCCTTGAGGAATAAAAAAAGCCTTAAGATGTTATGGCTTGAGATACTATTTAATGACCTCATCCCATGGGAAGATTACTTTAATTTACAGGAAATTAAGATTGCCTATGAGAAGGCATCCATCTGGTATCATCATTTCAAGACGATGGTGGATTGGTCTGTGAAGAGGAAACCCCTTAGAGAACAAAAAGGGGAGATAGACGAAAGAGAATACCGGAAATTCCTGGAGGTATTGAATTTTGTCTCAGGTTAATCTTGAAAAGATCATTGACCTCCTCAAAGAATTTGCTTGGGGCAGGAAGCGCAATCTTCAGATAATACTTGTCGGAGGATTGGCTGTTCAATATTATGGCATGGGAGAGAGGGCGACTATTGATATTGATGCAGAAAGAATGTAAATATTTTTATTACGATGCTAAAAACTGAGTGTTGTAAAGGGTGTAGACTATCCCCCAGCCTTCTTTATAAATTTTCGCTTTAAAAAAATCTTGAAATAATAAGAGATTAAAGGTACCTTAATAAGGAAAAGAAGCGAATTATGGATGAAAAAAGAGAGATAGAATCCTTAAGAAAAATACTTTATAGGCTTAGACAGGAAGGTAAAGTCAAGATTGCCCTTCTTTATGGTTCTTATTCCAGGGGCGCGTCCCACAAGAGGTCTGATATAGACCTTGCAATATTTATCGGCCCAGGAAATCAAGAAGAGGAGATGGATATGATGGATGAAATTCTAATGTCTGCTGAAACGGATATCTCCATCTTAAGACTCGATGATGAGGACGAATCCCCTTTTGTTATAAAGGAAGCGCTAAAAGGTATGCATCTTGTTGAACCCGATCTTGATACCCTTTATGAGGTATCTCATAGGGTCCTCCATGATTGCGAGGAGATAAGGTTCAGGAGATCACTAAGTGGTTGATAGAAAGATTAGCCGCCTCTTCGCCTTCATAGATGAAACAATAGATTACTTCCTCTCAAGGATAGAAAATATTGACAGAGATCGCTACTTTGCCGATAGAGATAAGAGGAATATACTTGATAAAAGTATAAATGACATTATTCTGTGTCTTGTAGATCTTTCTGAGGAGTGTTTAAAGAAAAACAAAAGGGATATTCCAGATTCATATAAGGACACTATCCTTGCCTGTCATGAATTCCTTGGGGATATTGTTCTAAAGGTTGCACCCCTTGTGAAACATCGCAATGAGGCAATACATCAATATTTAAAGATAAACTGGCAGAACATTATTACGGTAAAGGATAGAGTCGTAGAGATAAGAGAATTTGTCGATAAAATTAAAAGGATTTTTAATTTTGAAGGTCAAGGCGATTAATGAGATAGGCTTTATGTAAAATCCGGATAGGTATCTGATTAAGGCACACATCAGGGGTCACCCATTATTTCTGTGACCCCATTATGTGACCTGAAAAACTCTATGAAAAGGGCAGTTATGTGGCTATGACATTAGGACGATCCATGAGTTGTCCGGTCCCGGAACTACCTTACCACCTTGATACAAATTGACGTTTGAATATCCGTATGATATCTTTAAGGTAGATATTTTAAGGAAGCTTTATGAATAGATGTAAAGTCAGGACAATAATAGTATTGATTGCGGGTGTCTCCATCCTGACCCTCTTTTGCGGAACGATATTTGCTTGCCTCATACCTATCAGCATAGATTCTAATAAAGATCTGATGGCTGGATGTGTTTCCAATGGGAACCAAAAAGGAGATAAGGCGCAAGAGACCTGTTATTCAACCGAGTTTACCCATGCTCAAAGCCATATAAAATTACCCCAGGATATAAGGGAGATAAAGGGATCTGCCCTTCCAGATCTGGATCAGGCCCTATATCCTGCCAGGGCAATCTTCATTCAGAGGATTGCTAATGCTTTTTTTAGTGATGTTATCCTGCAAAAGATAGATATCTTCATAGAGTATCAAAACCTTCGCCTCTGATTCTTGTCTTTTAAATCAATTTAGCTTAAATAATCTTCTGAATTTTTTTAGCTAATGCTCAGAACTTATAACAATGAGGTTAATACTTATATGAGATGCACTAAATATCTTCTCCTTTTCCTGCTTATCCCTTGTCCCTGGATTCTGAGCCCTCTATTTGCCCAGGAACCATTATCCCTTAAGGCCCTGGTGGATGAGGTAAAGCAGAGGAATCCGGAGGTCCAGGCATTGCGGCAAAGGGTTAAGGAAAAGGAGTTAAGGGCAAAGACAGAAGGGTATCTTGATGACCCAACCCTTAAGATTGAGATTGAAGATATACCCACAGAGAGACTATTTAATATTGGAAATTCTATGCTTACAAGATACACGCTAAGCCAGATGTTCCCCTTTCCCGGAAAGCTATCCTTAAGGCAGAGGATGGCCATAAAAGAGACCCTGATGGCAGGGGCAGAGGCGAAGGCGAAGGAGTTGGAGATAGTGGCTACGTTAAAGGAGACATACTATGACTATGCCTTTATAGCGGAGTCGTTAAAGGTGACAAAAGAGATTAAGGATACCCTTTCAGAGATGGCGAGGGTTGCAGAGGCAAGATACTCCCTGGGGCAGGCAAGCCAGCAGGATGTGATTAAGGCCCAAGTGGAGCTAACCATGCTGATAAATGAGATACTGACCCTGGAGGCGGAAAAGGGTGTAGCCCAGGCAAGACTCAATGCCATTTTAAGCAGGGACCCCTCCTCCCGCATTGGTGAGCCTGAAGGGATACCCAGGGGAAAGATTGCTATAAAGACAGATGAGCTGATTGAGACGGCCTTAATTAAGAATCCAGGGTTAACAGGCATGGCTTATGAGATAGAGGCCCAGGATGCGGCCATAGATCTTGCAAACAAGAACTACTATCCTGACTTTATGATAGGCATTGCCCCGATACAGAGGGAAGGGAGGTTTGACACATGGGATGCGATGTTAACAATAAATATCCCTCTATGGCGCAGTAAATACAATAGCATTGCAGGAGAGGCAAAGATAGGAAAAGAGGCCCTCCTTTCCAGGCTGGAGGCGGAGAGGAATATCAGGACAATGGAGGTGAAGGAGGGCGTCATAAAGGCAGAGGTGGCAGACAGGATAAGGAACCTCTACGAAACAGGTCTGCTCCCTCAGGTAGAACTCTCCTTCGGTTTTGCCCTCACCAGCTATCAGTCAGGGAAGATCGATTTTATGACCCTCCTGGATACCGAGAGGGTACTGAAAAGGACAAGGATAGAATATCTACGCGCCCTGATAGACTATAACAAAGGGATCGCTTCCCTGGAAAAGGTAGTGGGTTCAGAGATGGGAGGAAGTTAGATGGAGGATAAGACCAAAAGGATATATCGGCTGATTAGTATTATAGCCATTCTTGGCCTTGGCATCGGTATTGCTTCGTGGAATTTTATCGGCATGCCAATCGGGATAATGCGTTTATGGAAGGCTGACAAGAAAGAAGCCGGGGCGCCCGCGGAAAAGGGAAGTAAGGTCCTCTTTTATAGGGCCCCGATGGACCCGAAGATCACATCCCCTGTACCAAAAAAGGATGAGATGGGTATGGACTATATCCCTGTTTATGAAGAAAAGACAGAAACGCCGGGGCCTGCCATTGTCACCATCAGTCCTGAGAAGATCCAGAAGATAGGTGTCAAATCAGAGGAGGTAAAGAGACTTGACCTCAAAAGGACTATAAGGACCGTAGGCAGGGTTGATCATGATGAATCGAAGGTCTTCAGCATTACATCAAAGGTTGGTGGATGGATCGAGAAGCTTTATGTGAATAAGACCGACCAGATGGTACATCCTGGCGATCCTCTTCTTGAGATCTACTCCCCTGACCTGGTAGCTACCCAGCAGGAATACCTCCTGGCTATAAAGGCCAGGGAAAGGACAAAAGAGAGTCCTTATGAGGAGATTGTGATGGGTGCAGACTCCCTTGTGGAGGCCGCCAGGCAGAGGCTCAAGTATTGGGACATAAGTGATCAGCAGATAGAGAGGCTGGAGAAAGAGAAAAAGGTCACAAGGGCTATGACCATCTATTCCCCTGGACATGGGATAGTTACAGAGAAAATGATAAATGAAGGGATGAAGATAGAACCGGGTGAGATGCTTTTTAAGATCATAGACCACTCTAATGTTTGGGTATACGGTGAGGTTTATGAGTATGAACTCCCATATATAAAGATAGGGCAAAAGGGGAAGATCATCCCCTCCTATGCGCCTCAAGATGTCTATGAGGCCGCCATCAGCAACATCTATACCCATTTTGGTACTGTAAGGCACGAGACAGAAGACCGGATGGAAGAGGCAAGGACTGCAAAGATCAGGTTTGACCTTCCCAACCCGGAGCATAAGCTCAAGCTTGGTATGTTTGTTAATGTTGAACTGGCCGTGGATGCCGCAAATAATGCAATAGCTGTCCCCGATTCCTCGGTCATAGATACAGGGACAAGGCAGGTGGTGATCGTTGATATGAGGGATGGGATGTTTGAGCCGAGGGAGGTGAAGGTTGGCGCCCATGCCGATGGTTATTATCAGATTATATCTGGCTTGGAGGAAGGAGAATGGGTAGTGACCTCTGCCAATTTCCTCATAGATTCAGAGTCGGGTTTCAGGGCGGCACTTAAAGGTATGAAAGGGCATTGACATGCTGAAGAAGATCATAGAGCTATCCGTAAAAAACAGATTCCTTATCATTATTTTTACCCTTTTTGCTGTAGGTTGGGGGATATGGGCCTTATACCATATACCCCTCGATGCCATTCCAGACCTCTCGGACGTCCAGGTGATCATATATACGGAATTTCCGGGTCAGGCCCCTCAGGTAGTAGAGGATCAGGTTACCTATCCCCTGACAACGGCGATGCTGGCTGTCCCCAAATCAAAGGTGGTGAGGGGTTTTTCATTTTTTGGCGTCTCCTTTATCTATGTCATTTTTGAGGACGGAACCGACATCTATTGGGCAAGGTCGAGGGTCCTGGAATATCTAAACTTTGCTTCCGGTAAACTCCCCAGGGGGATTACGCCTTCTCTCGGTCCTGATGCCACAGGTGTTGGATGGGTCTTTCAGTACACCGTGGAAGGGAAAGGCTATAGCCTGGCTGAACTACGAAGCATCCAGGACTGGTATGTAAGATATCAGCTGACCAAGGTCCCCGGGGTATCAGAGGTAGCATCTATCGGCGGGTTTGTAAAACAGTATCAGGTGAATATAGACCCTAACAGACTCCTTGCCTATGATATCTCCCTTAAGGATGTTGTTGAATCTATCAAGATGAGCAATATGGATGTAGGTGGGAGGGTTGTGGAGCTCACTGAGATGGAATATATGGTGAGGGGGCTCGGCTATATCAAGAATATCCCGGATATAGAGAATATTGTGGTCAAGGCGGATAGGTCAGGCACACCGATACGGATAAAGGATCTGGCCAGGGTTGAGCTTGGCCCTGATGAGAGGAGGGGGATTGTAGAGCGGGATGGGGAAGGGGAGGTTGTTGGCGGGATAGTTGTAATGAGGTTTAGAGAGGATGCCCTGAAGGTGATTGATGAGGTAAAGAAGAAGATAGAGGAACTCAAAACAGGCCTGCCTCCAGGCGTAGAACTTATTACTGTTTATGACAGGAGCGGCCTGATCCGAAGGGCCATAGATACCCTCAAGGAAAAACTGATCGAGGAGTCCATTGTGGTATCCCTGGTATGCATCGTCTTCCTCCTCCATTTCAGGAGCGCGTTGGTGGCCATCCTTATGCTCCCTGTGGCAATCCTCATTTCATTTATCGTGATGTATCATCTGAAGATCAATGCCAATATCATGAGCCTGAGTGGGATCGCCATTGCTATAGGCGCTATGATAGATGGTGCCATAGTGATGATAGAAAATGCCCATAAGCACATGGAAAGGGATAAGGGGAAAAAAGAGCACCTGAATATTATAATCGATGCGGCAAAGGAGGTAGGCCCGCCTCTATTCTTTTCTCTCCTAATCATCACCGTGTCATTTATGCCGGTATTCACCTTAGAGGCCCAGGAGGGGCGGCTTTTCAAGCCCCTGGCTTATACCAAGACCTTTGCGATGGCCGCATCGGCCCTCTTATCTATAACCCTTGTCCCTCTCCTCATGCATCTCTTTATCAGGGGCCGCATCATCCCCGAGAAGAAAAACCCCCTCACAAGACTTATGATATGGATATACCGGCCAATTATAAGACTTGTCCTTAAAACCAAGGCGCTAACTATCTTTATTTCATTGACCTTGCTGGCAGCTACCCTCTATCCCTTGGAAAGGATGGGGAGTGAGTTTATGCCTACCCTCTATGAAGGCTCACTTATGTTCATGACCTCCACCCTTCCCGGGGTCTCTATCACAAAGATAGGAGAGATTCTCCAGACCACGGACAGGATCATCAGATCCTTTCCGGAGGTGGATCAGGTCTTTGGAAAGATAGGAAGGGCGCAGACAGCAACAGACCCTGCGCCCTTAGAGATGTTTGAGACCATAATAAACCTGAAGCCAGAAGATAAATGGCGACCCGGTATGACCATGGATAGGCTTATCTCAGAAATGAGCTCAAAGCTTGAGATGCCGGGACTCCCTATCTCCTGGTCTATGCCTATAAAGAACAGGATCGATATGCTCGCAACAGGGATCAGGACTCCTGTCGGCATAAAGGTCTTTGGAAAAGAATTAAAGACAATAGAGGATCTGGCTGCCGAGATAGAATCAACTGTAAAAAACGTCCCTGGTACAGCCTCCGCCTTTGCGGAGAGGATAATTGGCGGATACTATATCGATATAAAGATAAATAGGGACGAGGCGGCAAGATACGGATTGAAGGTGGAGGATATACAGCAGATCATCATGTCTGCCATAGGAGGGGAGAATATCACAACTACAGTAGAGGGCCCCGAGAGATACTCGGTGAATGTCAGGTACAAAAGGGAGTTAAGGGAGGATGTAGATAAAATAGGCAGGATCTTAGTCCCTACCATGATGGGTCAGTATATCCCCCTTTCCCAGGTTACTGATATAGGCTTAAACAAGGGTGTTGCAGGCATAAAGACGGAGAACGCCCTTCTCAATACCTGGATATATGTAGATGTGAGGGGAAGGGATATAGGAAGCTATGTAAAAGATGCGAGAAGGGCAGTGCTTGAGAAGGTAAAGTTTCCTGCCGGCTACTATGCGGTATGGAGCGGCCAGTATGAGTATATGGAGAGGGCATATGGGAGGCTTAAGGTAATTGTACCCATGACCCTTGCCATTATATTTCTACTGCTCTATCTTAATTTCGGGAATATTACAGAGAGCTTGATCGTAATGCTCTCCATCCCTTTCTCCCTTGTCGGCGGTGTCTGGCTTATGTATCTCCTGGGATATAACATGAGCATCGCAGTAGGCGTAGGTTTTATAGCCCTGGCCGGTGTGGCAGCAGAGACAGGTGTGGTGATGCTTATCTATCTTGATAGCGCATACAAGGATAGACTTAATCAGGGGAGGATGAATAGTATCTCTGATCTGTATGATGCTGTAATGGAAGGGGCTGTGGAGAGGGTCAGGCCCAAGATGATGACGGTCATTGCCATCATGGCAGGGCTTCTTCCGATCATGTGGGGAACAGGTACAGGCTCAGAGGTTATGAAGAGGATCGCCGCACCCATGGTAGGCGGGATGATCACATCGACAATCCTCACGCTGGTTGTGATCCCGGCCATCTATGCCTTATGGAAGGGGTGGGGAATGAGGGGGAAGGGTTGACATCTTTCCTATGATCCCATATGATCTGATTAACAGCGGAGGCAGATAAATGAACAAAAATATCATTGTGCCGAAGGATAAAATTGCCGAATTCTGCCGGCGCCACCATATCCGTAGTCTTGCGCTTTTTGGTTCTGTACTCCGTGATGATTTCAGGCCGGAAAGTGATATTGACATCTTGGTCGAATTTGAGCCAGGTGCCAGAGTAGGTTTTTTTAAGCTCTATGATTTAGAGCAAGAATTATCACAGATTGTAGGCGGGTACAAGGTAGATATCAATACCCCTAAGTCCTTAAGTAAGTATTTCCGCAACAAAGTTTTGAAGGAAGCCGAGGCATTATATGTCGGAACGTGACCCACTCGTACGTCTTCATCACATGCTGGACTATTCCCGAGAGGCTGTTCTTATGTCAAAAGGCAAAACAGCGGAAGAACTAAGCAAAGATCGGCAACTCGGCTTGGCGCTCACACATTTGGTTGAACTCATCGGTGAGGCTGCCAGTAAGGTCCCAAGCGATATTCAGTTCCAGTATCCATTCATCCCATGGCCGAAGATTGTCGGTACGCGCAATAGACTTATCCATGGTTATGATTACGTGGACTACGACATTCTCTGGGATACCATCACAAATGACCTGCCACTCCTTATCGAAGAACTGGAAAAGATCATCCCGCCATAGGAAGATTGATACCCGTGCATGACACCTTGCACGAGCGAATGTAAAAACAGAAACTCTGAACGGAGATATAATGCCTAAGGTCAAGCAAGCAGACAGGAAGAATAACAAGCAGGAATGCATTGAGGCGACACTCTGGCAATCTGCGGATAAACTGCGAAAAAACATGGATGCTGCGGAATATAAGCATGTCGTACTTGGTTTAATATGAGATCTTGTCAATAGGTGTGGAAATAGCATTTAGGCAGCCATCCTTTCTG
>CAYZUL010000035.1:0-27361 GCA_964481895.1 uncultured Nitrospirota bacterium
ACAGCCCCGATATACTATATGTTGGGGCAGTGGTAGTCAAAGGGATAACCCTAAAGTGATATTTCAACAGCCTGTTAAAAACTACACCTTTGCAGGACAAAGAGTACTTATAAAGAGCAATATCCTGAATTTTTACTTAAGTCATAAAAATTCTTCTTGACAATTGTTCTAGTTAGGATTATCCTGATAATAACAATAAGCATGGAGGAAGGATTAAAATAAAAACAAGATCTGCAAGATCTGAACGCTCCGATCCGGGAGATGAGCCCTTCCTGATGGTCTTAAGACCCCTGGTTGAGGCCTTCTTTGCTTTTTTACGGAAATCCGACCGCCACATCCGCTCCCTTGGGCTTACACCCCCGCAGTTCGATGTTATGGTAACGCTTGGTGATACCGATGGGATGACCTGCAGGGAGTTGTCAGAGAAGACACTTGTTACAAAGGGAACCCTTACAGGCGTCATGGACAGGCTGGAGGCAAAAGGCCTTATTGGGCGGATACCTTCGCGGGAAGACAGGCGGTCTACCATTATCCGCCTCACACCAAAGGGGGATGATCTGTTTCGGAAGGTATTTCCAAAGCAGGTTCAGTACTTAAAACCATTTTTTGAAGGAGCCCTTACACAGACACAGATGAAAGACCTGCAATATATGCTGCTAAAGCTAAAGGATAGCTTTGAAAAACAATAAAAGGAGGAAAACATGAATACCAAGGTAAAGATCCATGACCCAGAGAAGGCAAGGGCATACTTTGAAAACAAGATGGCCTTCACAACAGGCCCCGTTGAACTTGAGCGGATGATTAAGGAGGCGGATAATATTAACGTAATAGATGTCAGGGCATCTGAGGATTACGAACAGGGCCACATCCCCGGCGCCTTCAATCTTCCCAAGGATAAATGGGAGACCTATGCAGGCCTCAGCAAAGACAAAGTCAATATCCTTTACTGCTACTCCCAGGTCTGCCACCTGGCTGCTGCTGGAGCTGTAAAATTTACTTCCAAGGGATATCTTGTAATGGAACTGGAGGGGGGATTCCAGACATGGAAAGACTACGGGATGAAGATTGAAAAATAAAAAGGTGCCATAGACCTTGAGGAGGCAGGAACCCTTTCCGGCAACGATTCGATTCGGCTCGCTGCCGCTGGCGGGAGAAGACTTATTGCCGACAATGTAACAGGGGCAGAGATCCTGATATGGGAAATGGGCCTTTAATCATATGTAGGGGCGTATTGCAATACGCCCCTACTATTTTCCCCTGGTTTTTTTTCTTGGTCGTTGCGGCTTTATATCTTTAGGTAACTCCTTCATAGACTCAGCAAAGTCATGAAGCCTCTTCTCGACAAGATAGTTTATTGTCCCCTCAGGAAATCTTCTATCCGGCCCCCTATCCCCGGATTGAATTCCTGTGAGTATCTCGATCCCCTCATCGATTGACTTTGCTCCCCAGATGTGGAACGTCTTTGACCTGACCGCCTCAACAACATCCTCGCGGAGCATGAGGTTTTTAACATTGCTGAGGGGGATGATTACACCCTGTTCCCCCGTCATTCCCTTGGCCTTGCATATATCAAAGAAACCCTCAATCTTCTGATTAACCCCTCCTATAGCCTGGACATCGCCATGCTGATTTACGGATCCCGTAACTGCGATCCCCTGTTTTACAGGCAGGCCGGATAATGCGGAGAGCAATGCATAGAGTTCCGTTGAAGATGCGCTATCGCCCTCCACGCCATCATAGCTCTGCTCAAAAACAAGCCTTGCCGCAAGCGTGAGTGGTTTATCCTGTGCATATTTTTGCGCCAGGTATCCACCCAGTATTAAGATCCCTTTACTATGGATCGGCCCGCCAAGCTCAACCTCCCGCTCAATGTCTACAATACCTCCTTGTCCAGGTTCCACGCTGGCCGTAATCCTGCTCGGCTTTCCGAACATATAATCGCCAAGGCTTATTACTGACAGCCCATTGACCTGCCCTATGGCCTGGCCGGCAGTATCTATCAATATTGTCCCCCTTGAGATCATCTCGCAAATCCGCTCCTGAATGAGACTTGAGCGGTAGACCTTCTGATCTAAAGACTTTTGCATATGCGCTTTGCCTACACGTTCAGCCCCCTCCTGATGGGCCCAGAAATGGGCCTCCCTTACGACATCTACCAGTGCCCCAAAATGGGTAGAGAGCTTCTCCTGGTCCTCTGCCAGGCGCGCAGCGTGCTCAAGCAGCCTTGCCACAGCGCCGCTATCGAGAGACTTTAAGTTTTCCTTTTGGCAGAAGGTGGACAGGAAGACCAGAAAATCCTGAATATTTTCGTCGATGCAGTCCATGCGTGTATCAAAGTCCGCCTTAACTTTGAATAGTTCCGGAAACTCTTCATCGTAGGCATGGAGAAGATAATAGAGCATAGGGTGCCCGATGAGCACAACCTTGATGTCAAAACCGACCGGCTCCGGCCGCAGGCTCTTGGTGGTCAGAAACCCTAACCTCTCTCCAGGCTCTTCAATCTGGATCTCACGGCTCCTTAGCGCCCGCTTAAGGCTGTCCCAGCTGAAGAGGTTCCTAAGGACGTCTTCCACCGGGACAACAAGAAACCCGCCATTGGCGCGGTGAAGCGACCCGGCCTTTATCATCGTGAAGTCGATATATAGGGCACCGAGCTGGGTCTCCTTTTCGATCCGGCCAAAGAGATTATTGTAGCTTGGGTTGAGTTCAACAACCACAGGCGCGCCGCCAAGCCTGCTGTTATCTACAAGCACATTGACCTGATACCTCCTGAAAGGCATCTCCTGCAGCCATGGGGCCGGCAGAGAAAGGCCTTCCAGGGTCTGTGCCGTTGGACCGGATTGCCCGGATCTAAAGATCTTGATATTCTCCAGAATGTCCTTCTGAGCTGTCCTGAGATAATCAACAATCTCAGGCAGGTCGAGATATTTCTCTTCAAGGTCATCAATCAGCCCGCCTACGATATATAGGGCTACCTTCCTGTCAAGTTCTTCCATTTTTTTATGTGCCTCGCGATCAATGCCGCGGACCTGTTTCAGGCTGGACTTGAGCTCCTCCTGGAGAAGATCACGTTTGTGCTGGAAATCCTCGCGGGCAGCAACAGGCAGCGCTGCAAGCTCTGCCTCACTCAATGGCCTGCCTCCAAGCATCGGGATCATTATGATGCCAAATGAAGTCGCCTCTATCGTAAAGCCGGCCTCATTCGCCTGCGTATTAAGCCTCTCCAGTACCTCAGATCTCCGGCCTTCCATGGCCTTTGCAATTTCATCCCGCCTGGCTCCATACTCTTCGCTCTCAAAGGAATTAGGGATCTCACGCTGAATATGCGCGATCAGCGTCTTCATATCCTGCTGGAGCTGGCGGCCCCGGCCGGCAGGGAGCTTAACTACCCTGGGTTTATAGGAGTCATCAAAGTTATTTACATAGCACCAATCGGGCGGGATCTCTTTCCGGCTGGCAAACTCCTCCAGAAAAGATTTAACAGCAGTCATTTTTCCCATGCCCGGCGGTCCTGCCACATAGATATTAAATCCTCTCTCCCGGATGTCCAGCCCAAACAGGAGCGCAGAAACGGCACGCTTCTGTCCGATGATCCCCTCAAGGGGCTTTAAGTTCTCTGTGGTATCAATGCACGATGCCTTATGATCAAATGTACGCCGCAGCTGCTCAGGCAGCAATTCCTGTATCACCCCGATTGTCCCTCCCTCTTTGTTACCATCATCTCCCCTGCCCTGTAGGCATAAATCACATGGCATGCCTCCCTGACAAGAAGGACTGCAAGGACTATTAATATGATGGCTATTGTACCATTTATGTCAAATCCTATGCGGCCCTCTAAGACCATCTTTATCATAGGGCCGGCCTGAATAATCAATGACCAGATAGTCATAATCATCACAAAGATCATCGGTATAAAGGTGATAAGGTAATTCTTCCCCTCTTTCATCAACCAGACAGAGATCCCAAGGAGGCTTAGCGCGGCAAGGAGCTGATTGGAACTTCCAAAGACAGGCCAGAATTTCAGATATGCCTGCTCCTTTGTGGATACCAGGAATATAGCAGGTACCAATATGGTGATAAAGGTAGCACAAATCCTTCCAGTATGGCCCTGCCAGCCTGTCAATTCTTGAAGGATATATCTGCCGAGTCGGGTTGATACATCGAGGGTATCATATACGAATGTGGCAAAGGCCAGGAGACCAAAGGTAAGCGCAAGTTCCACAGGGACACCCAGAACCATGGCAAACCTCGCAAGGCCATGGGCGTATATCTCTGTAGGTTGGAGTTTCAATGCCTCGCTGCCTGGCGCCAGAATCATAATGGTAGCAAGGGCGATCAGCGCCACAAGCCCCTCAAGGAGCATCCCGCCATAACCTACAAGATGGGCGTCGCCCTCTTTGCTGATCTGTTTTGACGTAGTGCCTGAGCAGATGAGACCATGGAAGCCGGAGCAGGCCCCGCAGGCAACAGTAATGAAGAGGATCGGAAAGAGCGGTGCGCCAAGTGAATTCTTAAAGCCTACAAAGGCAGGATAACTTATCTTGTAACCGCCAAGCATAATACCGAATATGCCTATAACAAGCGAACTGTATAAAAAATAACCGCCAAGGTATCCCCTCGGCTGCAGCAGCAGCCAAAAGGGGAGGATGGAGGCTGCGAAGCAGTAGGCAAGTATTATGAGCACCCATCCCTTGTTCTGTCCGCCCGGAAACCAGTCCGGAATAGTCATAGGGATCTTCTGGCCATACCATATAATCAATACCAGAAGCGGGAGGGCAACTGCAGTGGCCAATGAGAGGGGGATCTTCCACTTATAAAGGGCAATCCCCACAATTATTGCAAGAAGGAGATAGAGTATCGAGGAGGAGGCAACACCGGGCCCTATATCCTTTGCAAGAAATGTAGATACCGTAAGGTCGGTGAAGGCAACGATTACATAATTCAGGGATATCCATATAAAGGCCAGAAACAACATGTAAGCCCGCAGACCCAGGTTTTCCCTCACTATCTCCGCGATAGACATCGCCTTGTGCCTTATAGATGCGACGATATTCGCAAAATCATGGGCCGAACCGATGAAGATGCAGCCGAGAACGATCCACAAGAGGGTTGGCAGCCAGCCAAACCAGAGGCCTGCAAGTATGGGCCCCACTATTGGCCCTGCGGCTGCAATGGATGAAAAATGCTGTGCAAGCAATATAGGAGTGCTTGCAGGCACGAAGTCCATACCATCATTAATCGTGGTTGCCGGGGTTGGCCTGCTATTATCAAGCCCGGCCTCAGCCGCAAGAAACCTGCCATAGCTTCGATAAGCCAGGATAAACAGACTGATTACAAGCAATGCTATTAAGAAAAGATTCATGCTACGCGCCCCGGCCTGTGAAGTTCTCCTCCAGCAAACAATGCTTGCAGGAAGCACTCCGGTCAAATATCCCCTGTAGTAAATCTATTTGGTATTATATTTGTATTGACTAAGAAAGGCAATCTCCTATATCAATTCGCATTCAACAGGATACCACGCCGACGACGAAGCCAACACAGGTAGCCGAATGAAGGCAAATTGACATTAGATCTTGTCTAATATATGGTCTGCCATTTTGTAGGAGGCCTTAATGTCCTCGCTCGTCCTGATCCATGCGTTCCTGCTATCTTCGATTAAGTGAAGGTTCCTGGGATTAGCTGAGAGCGATGAAAGAGGATTTGTTCCCTTGACTTTGATCCGCTCAAAGTTGAGATCGTCACCAATAAATTCTATATGTCCCCCTGAGAAGGGCATAAGCCAGATCAGATTAGCCAGCACTGAATCTTTTAACCCATCTAAGTATGACGCTGACAATATTTGAGAGGAGGGTATAAGGGTAGACACTGTAATCAACCTCTTGTCCGCCGGCGCCCAACTTAAGTCGTCTGAAGGGCTTAATGAGAGCATCAGAAGATTATCGGCTTGCACCGCCTTTGAGTAATCCCTTGTTAGAATAAGATAATCAGCCATTGGGGAGGGGATAAATCCTGCATCGACGCCAAAATATGATGAGAACCTTTTTTGCTTGGCGATCTTATTATCTTCTTTTGCCTTATTGGATTCCATCACTACTGCCTTACAATCAAAGAGATCTCCCCTGCTGGTCTTGATACCTGTTATTCTATTTCTTTTTATTTGAAACCCATCAATATCTCCATCATAAAACTCTCCGCCTTCGGATCTTATCTTCTTGACGAGAAGATCGGTTAATATCTCAACCCCTCCCTTTATAGACCTTCCCCCACCCTTTAACATCCGCAAGATGGCAATAAATCTTAAGGCATCTAACTCCGCTATCCCGATCCCGTAGAAGGCAAGGCTTATAACATCCAGGAATCGAATAAGTCTTTCAGATGGATTAAAACGCTTTAAGATATTTCTCCCGCTCTTTCCTGAGAGGCTAATCCTTTTAGCCAAGGCTTTAATCTTTCTATAGAGAGATGGCTCACTATTGTCATCGATCAATGAATTAATCCTGCTGACCTCATTGAAAAGGGAGATGATCTGCCCGCCTTCTTCTCTTAATTCCCTGCATAGCTCATCCAGGAGATCTTCCTCTTCCTTAAAGATATCGATCCGATAATCCGGGAGTACTACCTGGAAGGCCGGTGATAGATCCCAGAAGAGCTGCTCCTCTCCTTTTAGGTATGAGAAGGGGATGTCAATATCAGCAAAGACTTCACCCAGTTTCCCATCAGGGCCAAAATCTATAAATAAAGGGTGCTCATCCGGGAACTGATACCCATCCCTCACGAACCTCTTTCCATTTGATGTTGAAAGGAGAAGAAGATTAACGCCCCTGCTTGCCAGCAGCGCAGATAAAAAAAGATGGTTGGATCCGCTTCCGCAAACAATTACGTCGTATCCGGAGGCATAAGTCATCTCATCATTTCCAGCCTGTTAAAGAAATAGGCTATCTCAAAGGCCGCTGAATCCTTAGAGTCAGAGCCATGCACCGCATTCGTCTCTATATTTGCACCAAAGAGTTGTCTTATGGTACCAGGATCTGCCTTTCCCGGATCAGTTGCCCCCATAAGATCCCTGTTCTTCTTGATCGCCCCATCCCCTTCCAGGACAAGCACAACAACAGGACCAGATGACATAAAATCCACAAGACTCTTAAAGAAGGGTCTTTCTCTGTGAACATAATAGAAGCCCTCCGCCTCTTCCATCGTTAGACGCAACATCTTCATGCCGACAATGCCAAGTCCGTTGGTCTCATACCTCTTTATAATCTCCCCGATAAATCCCTTCTCAACAGCATCAGGCTTGACTATTGCCAGTGTCCTCTCCATTACCTTTGCCTCCCCTATGTTTTTTAATCTTCAGAATAGACGGCAGCCGCTGTATCCGATTCCCAGACTACAATCCTTGAGACCTTCACCCTGTCACTATTTATCTTGTTCCCCATCTGATAATAGAGCCATTTGGCCATATTTTCAGATGAGGGATTAACCTTATCAAAAGGCGGTATCTCATTTAAGAAATGATGTTCCACCTGATCCAGAAGAGACTTCAGGCAGGTCTTGAGATCCTTAAAATCAATTGCAAGACCTATATCATTGAGCTCATTCGCCTTAACCTCAGCCTGCACCTTCCAGTTATGGCCGTGCAGTCTTTCACATTTACCCATATATCCCCGGAGCTGATGGGCCGCCGCAAAGCTATCCTCTATCAATAATCTGTACATTTCAACCTCCCTTTACCAATTTAAAATTATATCAAAAGGCTTAATCTTTGGCAAAACATTCGAATCAAAGGTCATGGTTGTGGCAGGCAAAGCACTAAGGTTGCT
Source organism: uncultured Nitrospirota bacterium (assembly GCA_964481895.1). GTDB lineage: Bacteria > Nitrospirota > Nitrospiria > JACRHA01 > JACRHA01 > JACRHA01. The sequence goes on from CAYZUL010000035.1 coordinate 7,818, forward strand.
CCGCTCTTATTTCACGAGCCGAGAGATTATGTCAAATCTTCCGGTCAAGCATGTTTGGAATTTCAGTGTGGCGAGCAATTGAGGAAGGAGCTAAGGACAATTACGAAACTGGCGCTGGAATGATTTATTATGTAATATTTATGGAAATATTCTATATATGTCTTTACGATGGGCAACACGCTGACAAATTATCAAGTTGGTCTGTTTATCTATGGTAATACCGATTCTATACTCGCCAACCCGAATTTTGTATTTATTGGAATAACCTTTCATACGTTCAAGGTATCCAAGTGTAAAAGGATTAGCCGTCAATAGTTTTTCAAAAACTATATCTTCTATTTGAAACTGTATTTCATTAGGCAATTCGGATAGTTCTTTGAGAAAACGCTTTGTATACTCAACCTTCCACATTTGTCTTCAGTGACTGATAATATATTTTCGCATCCTCCACTGACAGCCTTTCATCGTCCTTAACCTCATCCATTATTTTTGACAATCCATAGTTCTCGATAATTTCTTCTAATCGCTCAAATTCCTCAATGGGTATTTGAACAGCAAAAGGCTTCTGATGTTCATCGAGTACTATATTTTTATGTAATTCTAACATTATCGCGCCTCCCTGCCTCCTTGTTTTGATTTGTATATTTTAGCACATAATGGAAGAAATTATAAATATATTTGAGTGTTAAACTTTTACCTGCATGGGAGTGATGGATTTTATAATTGAGTTTATTTTCTTTGCAAATAAATTTCAGAATGACATGATGCGAAGGGTTCGGAATGACTTTTTGGGTCAGATTGCTATACATCCTTCGGGTCCCTTCATTTCGCGCAGGGCTACGGCGCACCCCAACGCTGCATGGGAAAGGGAAGAGCAATCCTCTCCTCCCCACTGGGATATTTCAGTTATCGATCGGCAGATTTAGGCTTACACTTATACAATACCTTGACAAAATAAATGGGAGTGCTATTATTCACAATACATAATAGAAAAAAGCTTACAAGCTGTCATACGCTCCGGCGCTCATTCGCAACGCATTTGTTGGAAGATGGTTACGACATCAGGACTGTTCAGGAACTCCTTGGGCACAAGGATGTCAGCACAACTATGGTTTACACCCACGTATTAAACCGCGGAGGAAAGAGAGTGCTTAGTCCAGCAGACAAATTTTGAAAATCGGCTTATACTGCAAAAAGTGCAGTATTTATCAGATTATTTAGGCCGTATAATACATGTTATGCATCCATCGCGCTGGAGGTGAACAATGGGACAAGTGGTGGTTCTCCTAGTTATTGCCTTCCTCATCTGGCTGGTCGCCGCGGAGGTGGTGTATCGCCGGCGATGCGACAGAGAGGCGCAGCAGAGTTATCGTAAACAGATGATCGTTCTCCGGGAACAGTCGATTGGCCTCTTTGAATCGATGCCCACGTATCTGAGTTGCGCGGAGAAATACTTGGATAAGGCGGAGGTCGACTTCGCTGACGGTGCTTTTGCACCGTTCTGGGATTCCATAGAGAATGCAGCAAAGATGCTTGGCCGTTTCGACGAAGGCGTCCGCCACATCAAAGACAACTTGTCTCGCTACACCGAGACGATCAGGTGGTATAATAAGTATAAGCTTGAGGATACGCCTCCTCAGTTTCCCCTTGCACGTCAGTCTGTTACGAAGCTGGGTGTGGGCACGGCAACCGCCAAACGCATGGAAGCCATGGTGCGGACCGCTCAGCGTAATTTCCAATTCGCCACCATCTATGAGCAGCGCAAGACCAACCAGATTCTCGTCGCGGGATTCACCAACTTGGAGCAGGCTCTGGATCGAATGACACGGCAGATCACGGCATCGATTGACGACCTCGCCGGTTTGGTTGTTGAGGAGCTTAGGGAGGAAGCATCGGAAGGAGCGGCGCGGGGAAGGAAGGCATTGGAAATGCTCGACAACATCCAGCATGGCAGGCGACCTTCCCTCTAAGATGCCTAACAACGGCATCAGAGGACGCGAAAAATCTGCGCCGCTGATGCCGTAACAGTTTAGTCCCTACTTTACCTGCCAGCCCACGAGTTTTTAACTGGAATTATTATACAACGCTGCCTGTGCAGTGGCAGTGTCAGCGGTCAGAGAGTCTGCAGGAATTTCAGCGGATGGACGCTCTGCCTTCGGGCGGTCTGCACCAGGCTGGGCAAGATGCTATGGGTCCTGAGTCCGTTTTTCGATCGTAGGTTATACGGCGGTTATACGGGGTCAAGCGGTTATACGTCATTATGCGCATTATAGAATTATATGGGTCAGACTTTGACATTGACATTTTCACAAAGCACTTTCCTCCTGGATATGGTTGCTGCATGGCAAGAAAGCCCCGCATAGAGTTTGAAGGAGCTTTTTACCACGTTATTACGCGCGGCAATCAGAAACAGAAGATATTCAAGTATGCCGCGTATTACGACAAATATCACAAATTCCTCACCTTTTACAAAAACAGTTATCATTACGCCATCTACGCCTATGTCCTCATGGGCAACCTCGTCCACCAATAAAAAAAGAGGACAGTTGTTCTATTTATTGAACACCCGCAACGTCAGAAAACAGCGGTGGAAAAAACTTGAGGGGATTATGAGCTTTATAAGTACATAAATGGTAAAATTATAAAAAGGAGCATTACTTTTGAAAAAGACAAAATTATATCTTGATACATCTGTGCCGTCATTCCTATTCGCAGATGACTCTCCTGAAAAGCGGGAGGTAACGATACAGCTCTGGGATCTTCTCAAGCTGGGGTTGTATGACATATTGATTTCCGATGTTCTCTTGACGGAAATCTCCAAATGTGAGAGACCTCTTGCCCAAGACTTAGAGGACAGACTTACGGAACTAGTTTTAGAAATTGTTTCCGTCAATGAGGATGTATATTCATTAGCCCAGAAATACATCGATGAAGGAATCATCCCGCAGACATATCAGGATGATGCATTGCATGTAGCTCTTGCCACTTTCAATGAGGCCGATGCTTTAATCAGTTGGAATTTCAAACATATGGTAAAATTAAAGACCATTCGTGGCGTAAACGGTATAAACAGGATGCTCGGTTTCAAGGAATTGGAAATATTAACACCTCAAAGTTTGATACAGGAGGACAACAATGAGTGAGTCAAAAACCATGAAAAAACTTCATTCAATCAGAGAAAAAAATTATGAGAGAATGAAAACATTGTCTATAAAAGAGCAAATCAAATTAATTCAGACAGAAGCAGAACCGATTAAGAAAAGAATATTAGATAAAATGAAAAAGAAGGAAATGCCCGTAACGGGTAAATAACATGGGGGATGTGTTGCGGAATATGTAGAACATGCTATGTCAGAGGCTGTCTATGACAAACTTGAAGACAGTACATTCACTGGTCGAATTCCTTCCTGTAAAGGGATTTTCGCTTTTGGGACTACATTGCGCACGTGCGAGGATGAACTGCGTTCAACTCTTGAAGATTGGATCTTAGTAGGATTAAAACTTGGTCATCCTTTACCAGTGATTGAAGGTATTGATCTAAACAAGGAGCCAATTCGTGAGACTCGAAAAGTTATCCCTTTTTCATATTTCGGTTAAATAAGGAGGTTAGCCTCTCCCCTTCTTTCTCAGAGATACCGCCTTTTTCAAGTGCTATCTTTACTGTCTCCTTTCCAAGCTGACAATATAAATTTAAAAGTCCCGGGACAGTCCTCCTGATCTCCAATATATGCCCCGCAATTATCGAAACATCACACCTTTGAATCGGTCCTGTAAGTGCCATAGGGATGCCAACATTTTCTATATTTTTAACAGTTCCCTTAATAAGGGACAGGAGCCCTGGCAGGGCCTTTGATCTTGGTATACCCGCGACCCCTAATAACTCAATTCCAGCAGAGAATATGGTTATCAGATAATTGGAGGTAAAGACCGCGCCGCTATGATAGAGAACCTTTCCCTTTGCAGGGATAACCATCTCCTTGCCGCCCAGGTCCCTTACAATCCTCTTGGAGATTGCAACAGCCTTTTTGTCCCCCTCTATATTGTAGTAAGAGCCGGGAAGATTAGATACGGCTTCCCTGCGTGTTGCAAGACTTTGAAGCGGGTGGATTGACCCTATAGAGGCCCCCTTTCTCCTGGCAGAGGCCAGGATATTTGAGGGAAGGGCGCCGGACATATGAAATACAAAAGAACCATCTCTGATTGCGCCTCCTTTGGCCAATTCATCACAGACCTTCTTAATAGCATCGTCAGGGGTAGTAATAAATATTACCTCTGCCCCTGAAACCGCATCCACGTTGGAATTGTATGGTGTCCCCCCGCCGATGAACTTTGCACTCCCCCTTGCAGACCTCATGCCGCGAGCAGAAACCCCTGCAATACTGTACCCCTTTCGCATCAGGAGATAACCCAGGGAGGCCCCCAAAACACCTGCGCCTATAATAGATATTGACGGCCTATTCATCCGCTATTTCCCTCCTGATCTCCTCCATCAGCCTCATCAATGGAATCCCCTTTGATCTTGCTATTTTTTTCAGGTCGTCGTATTCGGGCATTAACCTAACCTCACCAGTGCATCCCTTAATCGCCTTTACCCTTATCCTGCCAAAACTTGTTGAGACATGCCTTATTGACCTCTGTAGTATTTCCCGTCTCACCTCCTGAATTCTAATACCTATTGTTGTAGTCTCATCAAATACTATCTCCTTTATTACGGCTATCTGATCAGGCTGCACAAGGATACTAAGGATAATGCCTGGCCGTCCCTTTTTCATAATAATCGGGGTCAGGAACACATCAAGCGCCCCTACGTCAAAGAGCCTCTCCATGAGATACTCATAGATCTGGGGGTTCATATCGTCGATGTTGGCCTCGATCAGGACAACCCGGTCACCCTTATCTTCCCCATCCCCCTCACCTATGAAAAGACGAAGCAGATTTGACTGGGAGGCGATATCAAGACCCCCTGCACCGGATCCGACAACATTAAGCTTCATCAAAGGCATATGTCCAAAGCTATCGGCAATAGTAGTTATTATTGCCGCACCGGTGGGGGTTGTAAGCTCATGAGGGATACCACTAGAATATATGGGCGCCCCTTTTAGTAATGCCGCGGTGGCAGGGGCAGGCACAGGAAGCCTTCCATGATGGCTGTCAATAAAGCCTGATCCTGTATTAATAGGCGATGAGGATATCTCCTCTATGCCCAGATATTTTATCCCTATAAGGGACCCAACTACATCTAATATAAGATCAATAGACTCTATATGGCCAAGATAAATCTTTTGGCTTTCCCCGTGCGCAAGGGCCTCTGCCCTGGAAATCCTCCCTATAATCTCCCCTGCCCTATCCTTTATCCCGGGATCGAGGGCCGAATCTTTAATGATCCTTTCTATTTCCTGGAAACCTGCCTTTTTTTTCTGGTCTTTGATCCCAAGTTCGACCTTTGTTCCTACCAGCCCTGCACGCTTAACCTTTTTCGAAGACAACTTGAACCCCTTTATCTTGAGCGCCTTAAGTCCAGAACTGAGATCATCCTCTTTTAATCCTGCATTTATGAGGGCGCCAAGGATCATGTCCCCCGAGATCCCTGATGAGCAGTCAAAGTATCCTATCCTCATTCTCGCTCTCCGAGCATATTGATCTTATGGGCCAGAGAGGCGGCGCCGAATCCATTATCTATATTCACCACGGCAACACCCGCTGCACATGAGTTGAGCATGGTAAGGAGCGGTGCAAGACCGCCAAAACTTGCCCCATAGCCCCTGCTGGTCGGTACGGCAATAACCGGTTTATCCACAAGGCCGCCTATTACACTCGGGAGCACCCCATCCATCCCGGCAACAACTATTATCACCCTTGCCGAGAAGATCTGCTCCTTCCTGTCCAGTATGCGATGAAGTCCTGCCACACCAACATCATAGAGAGATGTAACATTACTCCCAAAAAGAATAGCGGTCTCTCTTGCCTCCTCTGCAAAAGGGATATCGGCTGTCCCAGCAGTGACAAGGAGGATATTGCCTTTCCCTTTTCCCCTCCTCTTTACGCTAATCACTATAGTCCTTCCGAGCTGGTTGTATCTTGCCCTCTTATCCATCGCCTTTATCCCCTTGAAAACCTCTTCAGTGGCCCTCGTGATCAGTATATCGCCCTTATTCATCAGCATTTTCTTTGTTATCTCTGTCACCTGCTCCTTTGTCTTACCGTCGGCAAGTATCACCTCAGGCATCCCCTGACGGATATGCCTGTGGTGGTCTATGGTGGCAAAACCTATATCCTCATAGGGAAGAACCTTCAACCTCTCAAGGGCCTCTTCTGCCGACAATCGCCTGTCCCTCACCAGACCGAGGATCTTCTTTATTTCATCAGTATGCACTGATTCTCCACAAGGCTTTCCTCTATGTCTTCCAGTAATCCGAGAGACTCTGCATTCTCAAGATAAAGGTCTACAGCTTCCTTTAGATTTTCCACTGCCTCAGAAATGGAGTCTCCACAACTGGCAACTCCTAACTCAGGTCATTTTGAAACATATCCTTCCTTTTCCTTCCAGACCACCACTGTATAATCAAATGTCTTCATTTGGACCCTTCTGCTGATAATTGTTGATCCCTCACCATCTCAAGGACTTCTTTTATGTCGTTGGTATGCATCAGTATTATTCTTTCCAATAACTATTCTTAACTTTATATATCTTTGAAAGATATTTTTCACAGGCATTTACTATCTTTTCTGCATAATTTAGATCTTCTCTTGCAACATCTGCATCAATATAGCTTTCAAAATCATAATCACCTGTTTGTCGCTCTTTAAATAATTTTCTTATTGTTGCGGCAAAAGAAGAAGGGAAGTTTTTTGTTTTTATAAATTCCCTGTTAAATGCCCCGATAGTCTGTCCATGGGATGAAAAATGTAATCCCTTTGAAAGCAATGCGGCAGAAATAGCATGATAGACCGCATAATATGCACGGGAAACAGAATCGTCATATTGATCGTTATCAAGATCTATTTTGGCGGCTTTTAGTTTTTTGTGCGCCTTTATCAGCATCATCTTAATAACATCAATATCTCCTGCCTTCATAATTTGATCCCTTCATGCAATATATTCAGCCCTATAGGAAATCTCTTTTTCCTTTCCCATTCTATTTCATCACAAATAATATCTCCAATTAAAACGTCATACTTATACATAAAATCATTGCCAATATTCAGAAGAGTTTTTTCGAATGTCTTTCTTCTTCTGTCGACAACGACAAGAAAATCATAATCTGAACCTTCTTTAAAATCACCTCTTGCATGAGAACCAAACAAAACAATCTCTTTTAAATGATTCCTTAATTTATTCCTCACAACCTGTGCAAACTCCTTAGATACCTTATCTACCTTACTTTTTCTCATTTGTTTACCCTCAGCAGCCTCAAGCATCCATAACCAGTATAATATAGATTATCTCAGCTTTTTTGCTTTAATTGACAACACAATAGCAATTTCCAGTGTAATCCTTAGAACTAAATCCTGACTATTTTCACTTGATAAAAATATGTGGACCAAATTGTCCCCATTCTATACGTTCAATACTTGCCGGCAAATGGTTTTCCAGATCCTGAAATGCCTTTCTTCCGCCTGGACTTGCATATGTATTAGCACAAATCACATAATTTTGTCGTGACAGGCACTCTGGAATTAAAACCTTTTCAATAATAACTTTAACATATAACCAGCCAGGTGCTTTGGCAGTTCTCTTAAGGACAACTCTTGCGAGTGAAGAAATGGTATTCGGTAATCTTATTCTTGTAATTGCTTCAGAAGCACCATCAACATCAACGATGTAATAATTGAATGGATCACTTTTCCTTGGCAGATCTCCCTCAAAAGCACTTTTATAATTGCGTAAAAGTTCACCTCCGAATTCCTTAAGTCTTGTCAACCAATCGGTAGCTTCCTCAATCGTAATTTCTCTTACATCAGGTTTCATCTGTCAAAACCAACTGTCTCAAAGGATTGCTTCCACTCTTCATAGCCTTTCCTGATATAGCCTGAATCTTTATGTCTTCTAACATTAGAGTTTATTCCTCTTTCTTTCTGTCGCGTCTTGTAAACTCATTAAAAATGTCGCTAGATAAAGGAATGGTTGCGTCAAATATACTTTTTCCACGCCTTATTGACGGATACTGCAATAACCAGGAGTATTATTGCAGGATAACATTAAATCCTGCAATAAGCAAAATCTTCCACAATTTGTTAAAAGGATCTTGGCATTCAAAAATTCTTGCCTCCCGCCTCACCACCTACATCCTGCTCCATAAGGTCAGAGACGGCCTTACGCGGGTCTTTATCCTCAAACAGGACTGCATATATCTGCTCCACAATAGGCATCCGGACGTTATATTTCTTTGCGAGCTCATAGGCCGACCTTGTTGTCTTTACCCCTTCTGCCACCGTCTTCATATTATCCAGGATCTCTGAAAGTTTCATCCCCAGCCCTATCTTGTATCCCACCATCCTGTTTCTGCTCAAATGACCTGTGCATGTAAGCACAAGGTCGCCCATACCGGAAAGCCCGGCAAATGTTACAGGGTCAGCGCCCATAGCCACACCAAGCCTTGTGATCTCGGCAAGGCCCCTGGTTATCAGGGCAGCCCTTGTATTATGGCCAAAGCCAAGCCCGTCTGATCCGCCTGATGCCAGGGCTATAACATTCTTTAATGCACCCCCAAGCTGTACACCTGTTACATCGGCTGATGTAAAAACCTTGAAATATGGAGTGGTTAATATCTTCTGTGTCTTTGAGCACAACTGATTGTCATAACCGGCAAGGGATACTGCCGTTGGAAGTCTTTTTAAAACCTCCTCGGCAAAGCTTGGGCCGGAAAGAAACATTAACCTTCTGTGGTATGTAACGGGGAATACATCTCTAATCACATCTGACATGAGCATAAGGGAGTCATTCTCTATCCCTTTTGTGCAACTAATAAGCACGGAGTCCTTCCCGACCAGATCAGGCATCTGTTTCAATACTGATCTGGCAGCCTGTGATGGAACTGCAAAGACTAAAATACCTGATCCGGTCAGCGCCTCATCCAGAGATGACGTGGCCGCAATATTCTCTGGAAGCTCTACCCCCGGCAGGTATAACTTATTCTCCCTTGTGCTCTGGATATCGCCTGCAAGCTCCTTCTCATATACCCATAGCCTAACAGTATATCCCTTATCAGCAAGAAGACATGCAAGGGCAGTTCCCCAGCCCCCGCCCCCCACAACTGCAATACTTTCCAATCTGTTCTCCCTGAAAACGTTAGCCTGATTATATTTGTTTGGTAGAATAGGTGTCAAGGATGAGAAGATCACAGCTTATTCCTCTGCGGATTTACGTCTTTCCTATACTATCCGAAAACTCCACATAAAGATCCACATCCCCATTCTTTTTGATCTGCTTATCTTCGTATGGAATAGCCACCCGGCGATAGAATTCATCAGAGATATTCCTGAAAACACCTGTAACAACGGCTATAAGCCAGTAACGGATCTCTCCGAATTGCAATCTTAAGATCTTAAGCGCCAGGCGTGTGCAGGTATAATTTAGAAGGCCGGCAAAGGCGGCATCACCCCCCTCCCCTTTCGCCTCAGCAACGATACGTCCTGCAAGCTCATCAATCAATGGATCAAGTTTTAATCTCTTTTCAGGTGCAATGTATGGCATAGATCCCTCCAGATTATTTTATCTATGCAATATAGATTAAATTTATACGATTATCAATGAAGGCTTGCAGCAAATATTTGTATACTAATAGCCATATCCGCCAGTTCCTATTTCAGCCAGCCTGCCATTCCTAAACCTGAAAATGCGGATAAAACGGTTTGGACCAAGATTGTATGTCCATTCTTCGATAGTTACAGATACCAGGCGCCCAGCATCAGTAGTCCTTTCATCCAGTAATTCTTCACCGACGATATCTATTGATGTAGGATCCCCACATTTCATCCTAACCTCCATCTTTGTATCGCCAGTCGACGCGATAGATCGTTCACAGCCAAAATCTGGACTATTATTAGGTATAAAACCGTACCCGCCTGTCTCTACTTTTACCAGCCTGCCGCTCCTGAATGTAAGGATGCGAATGAACTGCTGCGGTCCCAAATTATACGTCCATTCCTCAACAGCTGCCAGTACCTTATGCCTTGCATTAGGCTCAATCTTCGTAATGATCTCCTCATTAAATACCTCCTTTGATGCAGGCTCTCCACATTTAGCCCTGACCTCCACCTTTGTATCACCGATCGAGACAATCTGGTTATTACAATCAAAGGCAAAGGAATTCCCGGCCATTACTATTAAAAAGGAGATCATAAACAGTAAAATCATATATGGAAATCTCATTGCAGGATGCTCCAACAAAGGTTTATGGCATGTTTTAATTATAGGCCCCAAATATAGGTGCTGTAAATATTTGTATTATAGCGATACTCTTATGGTATCCTAAATTAGCTTGTATAGGCGATCAAAATCCTTGATGGGCAGAAAAACGACAAGATAAATCCGTTTATATCCAATCAATTTTGATATGCCTCAGATATTAATGTATTACTTTAATATATGAGGCTTAATATAACGATTCTAAAGGAATATTATAGCAATTAGCATTCAACATGATACCAAGGCGGTGAGGAGGATGAGGCGCAGATAGCCGAACGAATACAAATTAGTATTGAAAGATTGGAGTGATAGTTTTGGTTGGTGGTCCCAACGGGTTTCGAACCCGTGTTTCCGGCGTGAGAGGCCAGCGTCCTGGGCCGCTAGACGATGGGACCATATATTTGTTGCTCTGCAAAGTTGATACACTATATACTAACTAAAAACTGGAATCAAGAGGGATGGAAAAGAATAAGGCCCTGGCAATTGCATATCATGACGCGACGAAGCACTCATTTCTTAGTGTTAGAAGCGGTGATCACCCGCTGGACTGGAGAATAAAGCCTTCGGAGTACAAGATATATAAGGGTTGCCCAAAGACTCATCTTGGTAAGGAAATGGTTTTCCCTGAACTGGCGGCCCTTGAGGCCGTAAAAAAAGGCGGGTACGGGGGGACGAAAGGGGGCATGTCAATCCCTGTCCTTGCCGGAATACTCCACCTCTCCTATGGACACACAGCAAAAAAGGTCTATCCAGGGACCACCTACTATCTCAGATCCTCCCCCTCGGCAGGCGCCCTATATCCGGTAGAGGTATATCTTCATATAAATGGAATAGACGGCATTGCAGATGGTCTGTATCATTATACACCCTGCGATTCATCCATCTATCTACTGCGTGGAGGCGACTTCCGGGAGATAATCTCAGAGGCGGCAGGTGGAGACAGGGCCATCCTAAGCGCTGACCTTACAATAATCCTGTCAACCATATTCTGGAGGTCCGCATGGAAGTATAAGGAGAGGGCATACCGTTATTGCCTCCTCGACACCGGACACCTCGCTGGAAATATCCTTGCGGCAGGTTCATCCTTTGATATGGGCCCATCTATGATTGAATCCTTTGTTGATTCGGACATAAATCATCTCCTTGGGATAGACGGAGAGAGGGAGGCTGCCCAGGTAATTATTACCTTTGAAACGGGAAAATCCTATATCCCTTCATTGGATAATATTGGTATTTATGATCTTCCGAAGATCAAAGACCCTCTTGAATACCAGGGAGAGGCTGCATTGTCCCTGATCAACAAGCTGCACTCTGCCTCATCATATAAAGAGCGGGGTGAGTTTATAAAATATAGCGGGAAGCCGGCACTTTATGATGATGATAAAGAAAAAGAGGATAAAATTGGCGACATATCGCGCCTTGCCATACCAGACAGGGTTTCCATGCCAGATGCAAAGATAGGAGACATAATCCTGAGGCGGCGTTCAAGCAGGGATTTCGATAAGACCGATATACCCTTTGCGGCCCTCTCTTTGATCCTCCACTATTCCTTTCAGGGTTACAGATCAGATGTAACGAAGGGGGGCTCCATCCTTCTTGATACATATATTGTCATAAACGGAGTTGATGGTATGAGGCCGGGCCTCTATTACTTCAACAGGGATGAAGGATGCATTGCAAAGATCAGGATCAGGGGCGCCAAGGACAGGGATCTAAGGGATGAAGTGACCTATCTCTGCCTTGAGCAAAGGTTATGCGGGCATGCAAGCGCCCTATTCTTTTTTACCGCTGATTTAGAAAATATGATATCCCGCTATGGCGAGAGGATCTACAGGTCTATCCATCTTGAAGCCGGGATACTAGGAGAAAATATCTATCTTACTGCAAAGGCAATAGGCGTAGGCGCAACAGGGATTGGCGCATACTATGACGATGATGCGGCCGATTTCCTCACTATATCCAGGTCAGGAGGCAAGGTCATATATGTGATGGCCATAGGAATTCAAAGCGAAGATAAATGAAGTCTAATCTAAAAGATCAATCCTTCAGGAGTTCCCTGGCAATCACAAGCCTCTGTATCTCCGAGGTGCCTTCGTAAAGGGTTGTAACCCTTGCATCACGATAGTATCTCTCAACCGGATAATCCTTGATATAACCATAACCACCATGGATCTGCACGGCCTTATATGCCGCCCTGTTCACCATCTCCGAGGCATAGAGTTTTGCCATGGAGGCCTCCTTTGCGTACTCCTGTCCCTTTCCCCTCATTGCTGCTGCCCTGTAGGTTAGCCACCTTGCGGCCTCAATCTCAGTTGCCATGTCTGCAATCATCCATTGGATCGCCTGGAAATTGGAGATAGCCTGACCAAAGGCGACCCGCTGCTTTGAATATTTGATCGACTCATCCAGACATGCCTGGGCTATTCCGATAGACTGGGCGGCAATACCGATCCTCCCCCCGTCCAATGTTGTTAAGGCTATCTTGTATCCCTCCCCATCCTTTCCAAGGAGATCCTCCGCAGGGATATGACAGTTATCAAAGATAAGCTCTGCCGTGTCTGATCCCAATAACCCCATCTTCTTCTCCTTCTTTCCGACAAGAAATCCCTTTCTCCCCTTTTCAACAAGAAAGGCCGTTATCCCTTTATAACCGAGGGCCTTGTCGAACGTGGCAAATATTATTGCAATATCAGAATGAAAACCATTTGAGATGAATGTCTTTGATCCATTTATAATATATCCATCGGAGACCTTCTTTACGGACGTAGAAAGGGCAAGGGCGTCAGAACCTGAACCAGGCTCAGTAAGGCCGTAACACCCGAGCATCTCACCTTTAGCAAGCCTAACAAGGTATCTCCTTTTCTGCTCCTCTGTCCCGTAGTGATAAATAGGCTCACATACAAGGCCGTTATTTACTGCCATCACCACACTTATACTGGCGGAGGCCCTGGAAATCTCCTCCATTGCTATCACTTGAGAGAGGGGGTCCATCCCTGCGCCTCCATACTCCACAGGCATGGTAATCCCCATAAGGCCAAGCTGGGCCATTCTGCCGATCAGTTCTTTTGGATAGTCGCCGTCTTCGTCCATTTTTAGCGCAATGGGGGCTATCTCATTCCGGGCAAAGTCCCTCACCATCTCCCTTAATGCCTTATGCTCCTCTGTAAAGAGAAAGTCCATTTCTACCCCCTAACAAGGGCATAGCAAGCCATGCCCCTACCTATATTCATAAAACCCTTTCCCTGTCTTCTTCCCCAAATATCCAGCCTCTACATACTTTCTTAACAGGGGACAGGGCCTATACTTAGGATCCCCAAGGTCCCTATGCAGCACCTCAAGCACTGCCAGACAGATATCAAGTCCCACAAGATCTGCCAGGGCCAATGGCCCCATCGGATGATTCGCACCCAATGTCATGGCGGAATCAATCGCCTCAGGAGAGCCGATCCCCTCCATTAAGGCATATACCGCCTCATTGACCATAGGCACCAATATCCTGTTTACTATAAACCCTGGATAGTCCTTCGCCTCCACAGGCGACTTTCCTATCCTGACACAGAGATCCCTGATTGTATTAAAGGTTATATCTGATGTAGCCATACCCCTGATGATCTCCACAAGTTTCATGATGGGGACAGGATTCATGAAGTGCATACCTATAACGTTTTCAGGTCTCTTGGTAGAGGAGGCAAGCCTTGTAATGGAGATGGACGATGTATTGGATGCCAGTATCGCCCCTTCTTTTATTATAGAATCAAGCCTTAAAAATATTCCCCTCTTTAATGCCTCATCCTCATAGACCGCTTCAATTATCAGATCCACATCCTTTAGATCCTCAATCCTGATAGAGCCGGATATCCTCTTTAATACATCTCCTGCCTCTTTCTCCTCCATTTTCTTCTTCAAGACGATCCTTGCAAGACTCTGCTTGATCCGGTCCTTCGCAGAGGAGAGACACTCCTCTGACCTCTCTATCATTACAATTTCGTGCCCGGCCAAAGCAAATACCTGGGCAATCCCATGCCCCATGGTCCCTGCACCGACTACACCGATCTTTTTGATCTCAGTCATTCAAAACCTCTCAACTATCATGGCCACGGCCTCACCCCCTCCTATACATAGGGATGCAAGCCCGATCCTCTTATCATAATCCCTCAATGCGTAGAGCAAGGTTACCAGAAGCCTTGCCCCTGATGCGCCTATAGGATGCCCCAGGGCAATGGCGCCCCCCTTTACATTTACCTTTGAGGGATCAAGCCCAAGCTCCCTGTTAACAGCCAGGGATACGGCGGCAAATGCCTCATTTATCTCGAACAGGTCTATATCCCTGATAGAGAGTCCTGTCCTCTTCAATACATCTTTTATGGCCTCCACCGGAGCTATGGTGAACCATTCCGGCGCAAGGGCAGAGGATGCGTATCCTATGATCCTGGCAACAGGTCTAATACCTAGCAAGGATGCCTTATCTGCTGATGTTACCACAACTGCTGCTGCCCCGTCATTTATATGGGACGAGTTTCCGGCAGTGATCTTCCCATCTTTCTTAAAGGCAGGCTTAAGCGATGCGAACCCATCAAGCCTTACCCTCTTAGGTTCATCATCCTCAGCTGCTATCGTCTTTTCTACGCCATGAATAATCTCTATTGGGACTATCTCATTGTAAAATCTATTGCCATTCTGTGCCGCAATGGCCCTATTGTAGCTCTCCATGGCATATTCATCGAGTTCAGCCCTGGTAAATGAGAATTTATCAACACAGAGCTCAGCGGCAGACCCCATATGAAAATCGTTATATACGTCCCAGAGTCCATCCTTTATCATGCTGTCTATCACCTGGCCATGCCCCACCCTATAACCCCTCCTCGCCCCATCAAGCAGATATGGGGCCCTGCTCATAGACTCCATGCCGCCGGCAACTATAACCTCTGCATCGTTACAGCTTATCGCCTGGGCGGCAAGCATAACGGCCTTAAGACCCGAACCGCATACCTTATTTATCGTGGTGGCGCCTACCCGGTTTGGTAATCCTGCCCCAAGGGCTGCCTGCCTTGCAGGGGCCTGCCCTACCCCTGCAGAGAGGACATTACCCATGATCACCTCGTCTATATCCCCCTTATGGATACCTCCCCTTTTTATCGCCTCTTCGATCACAATAGACCCAAGCCTTGTAACAGGGACAGAAGAAAGCGAACCATTAAAGCTGCCTATGGGCGTTCTGGCGCTGCTTATTATTACTGTATCCCTCACCGGAAATATTCTCCTGATAAGATTTCCTAGAAAAGTATAACATAGGGGGAGAGGTATGGCAAAATGTATAATGATAATAAGCAGATATGTCAATCATTTCTTCGGGGAGTATTTGCTCCGGGAATTGACTATAT
This sequence comes from uncultured Nitrospirota bacterium, assembly GCA_964481895.1. Classification (GTDB taxonomy): domain Bacteria; phylum Nitrospirota; class Nitrospiria; order JACRHA01; family JACRHA01; genus JACRHA01. The sequence continues at coordinate 23,607 of CAYZUL010000035.1, forward strand.
CAAAACTTTATGATATTGATTTCTAACTGTCTAATAACTGGTTAGGCATCTAGATGGGCGTATTTATCTGAATAGCAGTTCATATAGCCGTAAAATAATACGTCCATTGGGACGTCTAGATATTAGTTAGCTGATATATGGCGCAGAGTTTTAGCTTAATCCAAGAAAGGAGGGAAAAGATGGCAAAGGACAAATACCAAGAATCATATGAAAAAGGTAAAGAGGACGCCAAGAAGGCTGGCCCACTAGACGAATTTGCTCATGCTTTATCCAAAAGCTTACCAGCAACTAAGACAGAAAAATCCTATGATGCGGGCTGGGAAGATGGTATCGAGGAGAAATCAAGCGTTTGCTTCCTAACGACCGCGTGCGTGGAGTACGCAGGGCTCCCTGACAACTGTTGGGAACTCCAAATGATCCGGCAACTGCGTGACGAGTACATCAGAAAGCTACCAGATGGAAACGCGTTCTTAGCGGAGTACTACACGACAGCTCCGGCGATCGTTACCGCGATCCGGTCTCAGCCGAACCATCAGACTGTTTTCGATGCGCTCCTCCACCGCGCTCGAGCCGTCGCCCGAATGATCGAGAACGGGCGGCTGGAGGAGGCTCTTGCCGAGTGTCGCAATCAATTCCTGCAGCTCAAGCTACGCTATCTGGGAAGCGACGCGTCGGGGCTCCAGAGGGATCGATGACGGGCCGTCTTACGGCATGCAGCGGACGGCGCTGCGCGCCGACGCTGATGCCGAGTATTAACATCGGGAGAATGATATGCAAAAACTCACAGTCCAACTTCTGAAATCCGAAGCAAAAGCCTTTGCCGATCGTGAATCAGGACACAAAGAGAAATCACTTTTCGGTGTTACAGACGGAAAAGCTGTCGGGACTTATCTAGAACACAAGTTCCAGGAAGCGCTACAGAAGAAATACGAGTACGCACGAGGTTCCTCGGCGAAAGGGATAGACTTCCCTCAATTGGATGTAGACATAAAAGTGACCAGTCTACGTCAACCACAATCCTCCTGCCCCTTTAAATCCGCGCGACAAAAAATATATGGGCTCGGGTATTCTCTCTTAGTTTTCGTATACGATAAGAAGGACGAGCGAAAAACACGCACTGCTACTTTGAATATCAAACACGTTATTTTCATCGAAAGCAGTCAGACAGGGGACTTTCAGACCACGACGGGAATCCTTAAAATATTGGACAATAACGGCAATGCTGATGATCTTGTCGCTTTCATGGCGGAGCGTTTTTTACCGGTGGACGAGATTCAGGCTGCGGAATTGGCGAAAGAAATCCTCAAAACCAGACCAAAAGTCGGCTATCTGACCATCTCAAACGCTCTTCAGTGGAGGCTTCAGTACGCCCGGGTCATTGAGCAGGCTGGCAAAGTTACCGGCGTACAGCGCATCGCATGACGATCAAAAAGACTAAAATAGAATTCGGAGATTTTCAGACGCCCCGCGATTTGGCCTGTGCTGTTACAACATTCCTCCGCGATGCGGGTATTTCACCGTCAGTTATTGTAGAACCGATGTGCGGCCACGGCAGTTTTGTGCTTACGGCACATGATGTTTTTATCAATGCGCGTCAGATATTCGCTTTCGATGTAAATGATGCCTATATCTCAGCTTTGCGTAAAAAAGTCCATGATACAAGTGGCGTTCATTGGCATGTGGCTCGACAGGATTTCTTCACCTACAATTGGAATGAGTTTTTTGCGACGTTTCGCGGTGAAATCCTTGTTCTTGGAAATCCGCCCTGGGTTACCAATGCCGCGCTTGGAGTCTTGAGGAGCGACAATCTTCCTAAGAAAACAAACTTCCAAAATCACGTCGGCTTTGCTGCTAAGACCGGTAAGGCCAATTTTGATATTTCAGAATGGATGTTGATCAAACTCCTCGAAGCTCTTGATGGACAGCGCGGCAGTCTGGCTATGCTCTGCAAGACTGCCACAGCGCGGAAAGTCCTCCGGCATGGCTGGCTCAATCGGTTTAATATTGGTCGGGCGAGCCTCCATTTGATAGACGCGGCGAAAAACTTTGGCGTTTCGGTTGATGCTTGTTTACTGGTTGTTCACACTGGCGTTCCGGACCTGTTATCCACGGCAGGTGTGTATGCAGACCTTTCTTTCGATAATAAACTGACGACATTCGGCCTCGTGGGTCGTGACTTGGTCGCAGACGTTGACGAATATCACCGGCTACGCGATCTTGACGGGATTGCCTATTATACATGGCGCTCCGGCGTGAAACACGATGCGGCTTCCGTAATGGAATTCAGTAAAACCGGCGACGTGTTGGTCAACGGTTTCGATGAACATATTAAACTTGAACCGACCTACCTTTATCCGTTGTTGAAGTCTTCCGATCTCGCCAATGACAGGCTTATACCGCAACGCTTTGTTCTTGTTACCCAACGTAAGCCGGGTGATGACACGACGTCTATCGCGAGAACCGCTCCAAAGACATGGGCTTACCTGTTGCGACATGCTGATGTTTTGGATCGGCGTCAGAGCATAATCTACCAAAAGCGGCCACGGTTCTCGGTATTCGGTGTCGGAGACTACACTTTTTCACCATGGAAAGTGGCAATCTCCGGTCTCTACAAGAATTGCAGGTTCGTAGTCGTCGGAAGGCACAAGAACAAACCGGTGGTTTTAGACGATACCTGTTACTCCATCCCTTGTGGTTCCGAGGAAGAGGCAACTTTCGTAAATCTTCTGCTCAATTCCTACATCACTAAGCGGTTTCTTCATTCCCTTGTGTTCTTTGATGCAAAGAGGCCGGTTACCATTGATGTGCTTAATCGTATTGATTTGAAACGAGTGGCGGAAAGGCTCGGTTTGGAAAGAGAAGCACGTACATATTTCAGAGATGCTGCGATGTTTGAGAGCCAACAAGGCCTGCTCGTCTTTGAAAAATCTGAGCAATATCTAACCAGTCGCTCAAGAAGGGCACGGCAAAAACGCCGCGCCCCTTAGCTCGTCGTTAAGCCATAAGATAAAAGGGGTATAAAAATGAATGACCAAACCTGTAATGCTTACACTAATTATCGTCAAAGCGATAGGGATGGTTGTCCCCCTTTGGTCGAAAAATGGTCATCAGCACGTTCCATGGGCATCTTTTGGCCACTGCCTGTCATAGTCGCCCTGAAGCCGCTCCAATTCCGTAGCGGCAGGATTGATAGCCTTGATTTGTTCAATTATGTCCTCGCATGTGTTTTTGTCTTGAGCAACGATCGCAAGCTTTCCACGCGTCATAAGCACTGGCACATTTCTCAGGAATATCGGATCTATTGATATTGCAAGCGCCTCGGCGGCAATACGGCACCTTTCATCCATGTCCCCTTGGATGTTGGCCCAGCTAAGATATGCCTCAAGCAGCTGACCAGTACTATGTTCGTCATAAAGTAGTGTACGCAGTTGCCTAATCGCATCGGGATGCCGTCCTTGCCTGACCAAAAGATCAGCTTCAATTGGGATTCTCAGGAACTCTGGGCGAATTCTATGTCTGTGATCTTTCCAATACTGAACAGCCTCTTGTAATTTACCCAACCGATCCATTGCCTTCAGGTAAGGGAAGAACACCCATCCGTTGTCGGGATCTTCAGCCAGGAGCGTGCCGAGAATCCGAACGGCTTTATCAGTCTGACCAATTCTTTCCAAGATAGCGCCTTTGTAAACACGCAAATGTCTGGAGATCTTGTCAATAGGTGTGGAAATAGCATTTAGGCAGCCATCCTTTCTGAC
>CAYZUL010000036.1:0-26695 GCA_964481895.1 uncultured Nitrospirota bacterium
ATGATGAAGGTTAAATCTAAGGTCTGGATAGAGGAGGATGGAATACCTGTATTTGGTGAGGGGAGAGAGTATCTCCTGGAGCTGATTGATACTCATGGTTCTATAAACAAGGCGGCATCCAGCCTGGGAATATCATACAGAAAGGCCTGGAGTTATATCAAGACGATGGAGGAGACGTTGAAGATCCCTCTTGTTGAGAGGTCCAAGGGAGGCATAGGGGGAGGGGGATCAAGGCTTACCGGGGAGGCGAGGTACTTTCTCATCAGATTTGAACGCCTCTGTAAGGGGATAGATGAGATTGTTAACGAGAGATTTAAGACAATATTTAAGTGAGGGATCAGGGTGGTTCAGCTCATTGACGGGTTCAGCAGGCGGATCGATTATATCAGGGTATCAATAACCGACCGGTGCAACTTAAGATGTCTTTATTGTATGCCCAAGGAGGGGATGCCTTTTAAAGAGAGGAGTGAACTCCTTACATTTGAGGAGATAGAGAGGGTAGTCAATGCCTTTGTTGTGGCAGGTGTTTCTCGTGTCCGGATTACCGGCGGTGAGCCTCTTGTCAGAAAGGGTCTTCCTGATCTTGTTAGGGCTGTCTCCCGGCTTGATGGGGTTAAGGATCTTTCGATGACTACCAATGCGGGTCTCCTTGAAAGGTTTGCCGAGGATCTAAAGAGAGCAGGGTTGAGGAGGATAAATATTAGCCTTGACTCCCTCAGACATGACCGGTTCCGGGAGATTACAAGGGGGGGTGACCTGTCTACAGTCTTAAGGGGGATCGATAAAGCGCTTGACGTCGGACTTGTGCCTGTCAAGATAAACATGGTAGTGATGAGGGGTATCAATGATGATGAGTTGACAGAGTTTGTAAGATTCGCTGCCAAAAGGCATATAAAACTTAGGTTTATTGAGTGCATGCCCCTTGGGAGGATCGGTTTTCTGAACAAGGAGATGTATATGTCTACAGGGGAGATAGCGGAGAATATTGCTAAGGAATACCCGCTCTCTCCATCAGGGGGTGATGGCGCCGGCCCTGCAAGATATTATAGGGTGGAAGGCCTCGGTATAGACCTGGGGTTCATTAGTCCGATAAGCCAGCATTTTTGCAGTACCTGTAACAGGGTCAGGGTTACGGCAGTCGGCAAGCTAAGGTTATGTCTGGGTCATGATGATGAGATAGATCTTAGATCTATACTGAGATCCGGTATTAACGAGGAAGAGCTCCTTTCTGTAATACTTGATGGGATCAGGAAAAAGCCAAAGGGGCATAATTTTGCAGAATTAAACGGCAACGTATGCGGCGAGGGGATGTCGTCTGTTGGCGGGTAGGGATATGGCAATAAAGACAGCAGGGGATTTTGATTCAAAGGTTATCCTCGAGTCTATTAACGACGGGGTGCTCAGCATAGGTCTGGATAAGAAGATCAATTATGTTAACAGCGCTGCAGAGAGGCTCCTGGGTTACAAGAAGGAAGAGATAGTAGGGATGTCCTGCGCCCAGGTGGCCGGCTGTGATACGTCCTACGAGTGTCTCCTTGAGCGGACAATAAAGACAGGCGAGAATCTCTCTAACATAGAGTGCGCTATTAAGGATAAAAGTGGCAGGGTCATACCTGTCTCCATTAATACGGCGATCATAAAGGGCAATGATGGGGAGGTTATTGGCGGAGTAGAGATATTCAGAGATATCTCCCAGATCAAGACTCTTACAGAGGAACTGAAGGGGAGGTATCTCTTCGATAATATAATCGGGAAGAATTTCAGGATGCAGGAGATATACGACATCCTGCCTGATGTAGCAAAGACAAAATCGACTGTACTCATAGAGGGGGAGAGCGGGACAGGGAAGGAACTTATCGCCCACGCGGTCCATCAGTATAGCCCAAGGAAGGATGGACCGTTCGTTAAGGTGAATTGCGGGGCGCTGGCCGAGGGGATACTCGAGAGTGAACTATTTGGCCATGTAAGGGGAGCGTTTACCGGCGCCATATCAAGCAGGATCGGGAGGTTTGAACTGGCGAACGGCGGGACTATCTTCCTTGATGAGATTGGAGACATAAGCCTGTCAACACAGATAAGGCTTCTCAGGGTCCTACAGGAAGAGGAGTTTGAGCGTGTTGGTGATACTAAGCGCATAAAGGTGGATGTCAGGGTAATTGCAGCAACAAATAAAGACCTCAAAAAGGCTATAGAAAGAGGCGATTTCAGACAGGATCTTTACTACCGCCTAAGGGTAGTGCCTATATATCTGCCGCGTCTCAGGGAAAGGAAGGATGACATCCCCCTGCTGATTAACTATTTCTTAAGGCGGTTCAATGTGGAGATCGGAAAGAGGGTAAACAATATATCCCCAAAGGTAATGGAAATCTTAATGAATTATAATTATCCGGGGAATATCAGGGAGCTCGAGAATATCATTGAGCATGCCCTTATCCTGTGTCAGGGAAATACAATACTCCCGGAGCATCTTCCCAGGGATATAATGCATCCGGACAATCTGGTCGTGGATGCGGCATTAGGGGAAGAAGAGCCATTAAAGGCCATTGAAAAGGAGCTATTTGTCAAGGTGCTGGAACAGACTGGATGGAACCATAAAAAGGCCTCTGATAGACTCAAGATAAGCAGGACTACCCTCTGGAGGAAGATCAAGGCACTTGGGATTGAGAAATAGGTATAGAATTGAACAGCGATGATTCAAATATGAAATGCCAATATAACCCATTGAAACCAAAAAGATTTATTAAACAAATAGAGCCATATCCTGTTTATCGTTTCATTATTGCAATATAGCCTCCTCTGAACTCACGGACAAAAGATAGCTAACTAGCTGTAATTACGTATAATTATCCTGCTTGCTATAAAATGGAATGTCAATTGCATGTTTATAACATACAAGGAGGATAGAAAGATGCAGTGTCCAAGGTGTACTGGAGAGATGTCATACGAAATGTTTGAGGATCTGAAGGACGACACTGGGGATATATATTTTTACGGTTGGAGGTGTATAATCTGCGGTGAGATCCTTGATCCTATTATACTTTCTAATAGACAGAGCCGGTTTGCCCCTATTATCGGTAGAAACAGGAAGATAATGAGGCGCAGGTAGGAGTCTAATTGTCTGATGTCTCTTTGCTGGATAAAGGCGGGCTGGTGCGGCCATGAGACCTCTATAGATACCGGGAAGAGGAATATGGCTACTATGGTATTTACTATAGAATCAACATGCCCCCATGTGAGGAGGATGCACAACAGATTCAAGGAGATCAATATCGGGGAGGAGCTTACAAGGAAGATTGCAGAGACAAAGACCTTTAAGGTGGCCTCAAAATATATCCCCTGCATAGGCTGTCCTGTTCCATCTGCGATCTTAAAGTGTGTAGAGGCAGTCTCCGGCTCTTATCAGGAGGCAGACTCAATGATCAAATTCCTTCACTTCTATCCGGATTAGGAGAGATTTGCCTGACAGGTCCGATCGTTAGTTGTTATCTTTGACAATCAGAGGACAGCGATAGTATTATTAATGTGATCTTTATAATAATCATAAAGGAGGTATCCTATGTGTATGGCCTTTAAAAAAAGATGCAGTTGTTCAAAGTCTTCTGCCAGTATCCATAATGACGGATCATTATTGCCTGAGGAGGTTATCGTAAGTATTTACTGTGATGAGTGCAGTACTTCTGTGCATTTTGATCCGGAGTCTATGGTTAAGGATAATGGATGGATAATTGAATATGATATGGAGATTGCCAATAGCTTTGCCGGCAAGCTGGGGTTTGTTACTGGCGAGGTTACACCCGATATTATCTTTGATAATGATTTTTCAAGCTGGAATGGTTATTCCCCGAATGATCAGGAGGATAAGGCCAAAGAGAAGACTGAGCTCCTCTCTATGGCAAGCGGAGACAGGAAGCGGTATATAGAAGAGTTTAAGACCTGGACAGAAAAGAGACTCAAGAGACTCAGCGAGAACGGCTGGCGGAAGGCCAGGAAGGCGATGGAAATGGCCCTTTCTTAATTTTTTGGAGTATCTCTGATATTCTGTTTATCTCCTCCCTTGAGAGGGGCTGTTGACCAAAACGGACCCGGTAATAGGTCTCGGTTAACTCGAATACCTCCATTGAGATCTCATATTGCTTTGTATTCAGGCTTATTGCGAACTCAAGGGGGGTTTTATTCTTTTCTTTGATAATCCCCTTCTTCTCCAGGAGTTTTAGCATCTTCTTGTATAGCTCAACGATTTGACTGTTCCTGTCAGCACCTGTTCCAGAAAATAGGCGAAAATGCCTATATCCCTTTCTTATATACAAATATATAGAGATGGCCAGCAGGAGAAAATATAATGACAAGAGCATAACCGTTCTTACAGAATGCCGGCTGATGTCAGTAATGCCGCCTTTGATATTTAGCATATATCTTTTTATTGATTCATATATCATTTGAAGATCACCCTCCATTGACCTGATCTTCTCCCTCGTCTGCCTTATTGCCTCAATCTGATCCTTAAGGCTGTAGTTGATAATATATCTGTCCCATCTTAGCCGTATGGAGTCGATAAATTTTGCCAGGAGGCTGAGTGCAGATCTCTGATCTTCAATCAATATTGCCGGGGTGGGATCAAATGTTACCCAGCCTGATTTTGGAAGATATACTTCAACCCAGGAATGGGCATCCTTCTGTCTTACAGTGAAATACCCCCCGATCTCATTCCATTCTCCCTGGAGAAAACCTGTTACAAGCCTTGCAGGGATCCCGATGCTTCTGAGCATGACGACCATTGCCGTCGCATAATATTCGCAATACCCCGCCTTCTGTACGAACAGGAAATCCTCTACCGCATTTTTCTCCCCATGAGGTTTGACATCAAGTGTATATCTATAATTAGTTTTCAGAAATCTCTCAATGGCATCGATCTTTCCTGTGATGGTCTTTGAGCCGGAGGATACCCTCCTTGCCAGGTCGCCTACCTCTTCACTCCCATCAGGTATCTGTAGATAAAATTTATTGATAAAGACAGGATAGCTTGCAGATTCCAGATCCCTATCCTCCTTTAATATTACATCTATCTTTGAATAGGCCGAGTATTGAAGACGGGAGAATGACGCGAAGGGTATATATACAGATCCCATCGTGTCTTCTTTTATAGAAGGGAGCTTTCCGCTTAATCTTATTATGTGGGAGGCCCCAAAAATAACAGTTGTGTCAAGCGGCTCGAGGATGATCTCCTGATAGAAACCACCTTCACTTGAGCCTTCACCTATGGTGAATTCTCCCCTTTCGTTTATCTCCGGGCTGAATCTCTTGGTGAGTTTATTGGTCCAGGAACGGCCGTCATAGAAGTTGAAGGTTACACCACGCCAATAGATCCTGTCTTTTAAGGAGTCATTATAATTGGGGATGCGGACCCGCATTACCATAGTGTTATCGAGTTTGATCGGGCCTATGTCTCCAAGGTCGATCCTTTCTGTGAATCCTGATGTCCGAAGCCGGTCATCGCTCTTCTTCTGCATGAAGCCGATGCCAAATCTGGGGATAATAAAGAAGATAAAGAGGGTGATTATGAAGGCAGCAAGTGCCACTGAATTTGTTAATAGTAAGAACCGGAGATCCACTATCTTCTCGTGAGTATTTGCCTCGCCAAGTTCCTTTATGTGGTATTTAAGATGAAGGAGAATAAGAGCCCATGTGGCTGAGATAAGGAAGATGACAACTGCAAATCCAAAAAAGAGCCTGGTGGTCATGGTTGAGGCAGCGAGGAATTGCAGCAAGCTTAAAAGAAATAATTGAATATAGTCCTTTCTTGTACTTAGGTTGAAGAGTTTATTGATCATCAGGAATATCGAGAGATGTAATATGCTTATCAGGAGCGATCCGGAGATCCAGGAGATGTCGATGAGCATTACAATAAATACCAGGATAATATAGGCATTCCAGACAGACTTTGGTATCATCTTGTAGGCCTGAGGCTTAATATCCAAGGAAGAGAGCAGGAGAGTGAAGACAATACAAATCAATCCGATCATGGTAATTAATGGGTTTAACTGATCTGTCAGCGCGACAGAAATTAGACCGGTAAGCGCCAGAATTGCAGATGAGAGATTGAGTAGGATATCAAGCATCTATCTTATTCTGCGCCTATCCTTAATATCCTGGAAAAAATCAATCCGGTCCTGTCAATATCCTGATAATCCCATGGCAGAATAAGGATGTTTGTGCCGTTATGTCCGGCCGGTCCCATAAATAGCTGATCAGAAGGCCCCTTATTGTGCTTTATTTCAAGAAGCGCCAGCTCGTTCAGGATCCTGTAAAGGTGTTTCTCCCCCTGTGCGTCGGGGATATGGCCTTCGAAGGAGAAAAGACCTACAGGGTAGTCTTTCTTGAGAAAATAATTGGCTAAAGATGCAGTAAGTTCAACCCCTCTTTCAAAATTATCCAGATCAGTCTTGCTGATCGACCCACCTGTGCCGAACCTGTTAACAAGGAAGAGATTGATTGTCCTTTCTTTTTCTTTTTCAAACTCCTTTATCATCAGTCTGGATTGCCTTGCAGATGACTTCCAGTGGATAGACCTTGAATCTTCCCCGGTCCTGTAATCCCTTATATTATACAAGGTGATACCACTCCCTTTTTTCGTGTCATCTGAAATATTGCCGATTGCCTGGATCTCCTCCTTCAGGTAACCTGGGAGCTTATCAATCCTTGGATATACTATTACCTCACAGGGTAAGATCCTCTTTTCTGATTTAATGAAAAACCCGAAGGGGAACAATGTGGATATGATTATACCTTTCAAGGTAGTTTTCCCACGTTTTTCAAATTTGCCCATGTAGCCTGTATGAGTGGTTTTACGCGGAGGTATCCTGAAAATCCTGGCCTCGCCCTGGTCTGAGATCTTTGTGACCTCCTTTAGGGATAATGAAAATGAGGATAAAAACCTCTTTCTGTTTGAAATCCTTAATCTTAAATGAAAAGGTATTGATGTAAAGATATGCCGGGGAAATATCCTCTCCACGCCTATGCCCCAGAGACAACCCTCCGAAAGTATGCCCGAGATGATAATCATGCTCAGCATTGCCGCCAGGATCAGATATAGGAGATTATTGCCTGTATTTATTGCCGCTGTGCCTATTGCCAGGGCAAGGAGGATAAAGCCTAATCCCTCTCTTGTAAGTTTAATGGAACGGTTGAAGGAGATCTTTTTAATAAAACCCTCTATATCGGAACAGGGAGTCCTTCGACTATCTCTTCAATGATCTTTTCGGCATCCTCACCCCTTTTTCCGAATGATTCGAGGCGGGCATTTATTATTACCCTGTGGGAAAATACAAATGGGGCAAGTCTTTTAATGTCATCAGGGAGACAATAATCCCTTCCTTCAATAAAGGCCAGGGCCTTAGCTGTCTTGTACAGAAATATTGAACCCCTTGGACTCACCCCAAGTCCTATCAGTTCAGAGGTCCTGGTTGCTGCGACTATTGATAGCAGATAATCTATCAGGCTTTCATCTACTGTTACTCTTTCTGTTTCCATCTGGAGTTCCAGGATCTCTTGACTGCTAAGTACCGGAAATATCTCCTGAACCGGCGGGACCAGCCTTTGCGTCAGGAGGATCTGTTTTTCGTCCTCTTCTGCAGGGTATCCGAGGCTCAGCCTCATCATAAACCTGTCAAGCTGTGACTCAGGGAGCGGAAAGGTGCCATGATACTCCATCGGATTCTGGGTGGCAATCACCATAAAAGGCTCAGGAAGCCTGTATGTCTCGTTGTCTACTGAGACCTGACACTCATTCATAGCCTCAAGAAGGCTGCTCTGCGTCTTGGGCGAGGTCCTGTTGATTTCATCAGCAAGGATTATACTGGAAAAGATAGGACCCTTCTTAAATTCAAATTCATTCTTCTGCTGGTTATATACAGATACCCCTATAATATCGGATGGGAGGAGATCGCTTGTAAACTGGATCCTCTTGAATGTCGAGTTAAGAGATCTTGCGAGGCTATGGGCAAGGGTTGTTTTTCCTACGCCAGGGATATCCTCTAAAAGCAGGTGGCCCCTGGCAAGGAGGGTTACAATAACCATCTTCACGACCTCGGCCTTCCCCTTTATTGCCTGTTCAATATTCTTCTGGAGTAATACGATTTTGTCCATGTTTGTCATTGCTGAATAGGCTCATCTCCTTAATTAAGAGTCTAACAGAGGAGTTGATCCTAGTCAATTTAGACATATTGATCTCCTTAGATCCATGTGTATCCTTTTGGATAACAGGAGTATCTTATTAGATACACTATTGAGGTCCCTTAGCTATAATTCCTTATGATTCAAGGTGTTGTACTTCGGCACAGCAATTGCTTTTATTGCATTAGCGCCCTCTGCCAGACCCTATTGCAGATTTTGGCAGGCCTTACTTCCGCTTGCCTGCTTCGGGTTGTAGTAGAGGAGAGGAGGGGGCGCACCAGAAAAATAACTATAACCTGAGGGGATGGGGAGATGAAGACTATCCTGATTGCTGATGACGAAGAAGATGTAAGGACATTAGTATATATTACGCTAGCATCTCCAAGATATTGCATTCTTGAGACTTGTGACGGCAGGTCGGCCCTGGAGATTGCAAGAAAAGAAAAACCAGACCTGCTTGTGCTTGACAGGATGATGCCCAATATGAATGGACTGGAGGTTGCTGAGGCCCTTCGAAAAGACCCTTTTACGTCAGATATTCCGATAATAATGTTGACTGCTGTTAGTGAGGAAAGGGATAAAAAGTTTACACGTAATATGGGGGTCTTTGCCTATATGCTTAAACCCTTTAATCCCTTGGAGTTACGGGAGAAGGTAAGGGCAATGATCGAGTAGGGATGGGATGATGATTATAGATGAATGGTTGGTTTTAATAGAGGTAGATTGCAATGCCATTTAATTTTGCTTATAATCCTGTTCAGGCAGTTGAGAAGACGGGTTCCTTTGCCTTATGGGCAGGTAGTAGAATGAGATCCTTCAAGGAAAAGATCCTGGTAGTTGATGACGATCCTGACATCCGGCAGATCCTCTGCGACCGGATCCAGGTCCTGGGGTACCAGGTAGCAACTGCCGAAAATGGGATAGAGGCCCTTGAAAAGGTAGGCCAGGAGGAGCCAGACCTTATTTTCCTTGATCTCCAGATGCCGCAATTAAGCGGCATGCAGGTATTAAAGAAGGTCAAAGAACGCCCTGATCTTCCTGTGATCATTATCAGCGCCTTTGGCACAATAGAAAAGGCAGTAGAGGCGATGAAAGAGGGGGCCTTTGACTTCATTACAAAGCCCTTCTGCCCGGATCATATCGAGATTGTCATTAAAAAGGCCCTTGAATGCAGGGCGCTAAAACAGGAAAATCTATACCTTAAAGGGGAGGTCAATGCGCCTTACCTTGAGATTGTTGGGGAGAGTGCAAGACTGAAGGAGACAGTCGAGACCGCACAAAGGGCTGCGGCTGCCTCTTCCACTGTCCTTCTCCTTGGGGAGAGCGGCACAGGAAAGGAGATCTTTGCCAGATCGATCCACCGTTGGAGCAGTAGATCAAAGAAACCATTTGTCGTTATCAATTGTGTGGCCTTAAGGGATGAGCTTATCGAGAGCGAGCTTTTTGGGCATGAGAAAGGTTCCTTTACCGGTGCCGCACAGATGAGGCAGGGAAAGCTTGAGATTGCAGACGGTGGGACAGTCTTTTTGGATGAGATAGGGGATTTTAAACCTGATCTTCAGGCCAAGCTTCTTAGATTTTTACAGGAACGTGAGTTTGAGCGTGTAGGTGGGAACAAAGGGATTAATGTTGACGTCCGAATTATTGCAGCAACCAATCGGGATCTCAATAAGGCAATCCATGAGGGAGGGTTCAGGGAGGATCTTTTTTTCCGTTTGAATGTGGTTGCCATCTCCCTTCCCCCTTTGCGGGAGAGGCGAGAGGACGTTCCAGCAATGGTCCAATTTTTCCTTAGGCGATACTGTCAGATAGTAAATAAACCACTTATGAAGATATCCCCACAGGCAATGGACAAACTTATTGCCTATCACTGGCCAGGAAATGTGAGGGAACTGGGGAACATGATAGAGCGGGCGGTGGTATTGGCCAGAGGGAGTGAGATCATGGCCGAAGACCTTCCCCTTCAGCATCTTACTATCTCAAGCAATGAAGATTATCTGTGCAAAGATTATCATGATGCAATCCGTGCATATCAGAGGGATCTGATCCAGCGAACACTTGAGAGGAGCGGGGGGAATCAGGTCACGGCAGCAGAGCTTCTGGGCCTTCAGCGGACCTATCTAGCCAGGTTGATTAAAAAGTTGGATGTCAAATCAGAATGACTATCGAAAGATAAAATTAAACCATCCATAGAAATTAGACATATTCCATGAAAGAGATACTATGAATACGTACAGGTTTTAGTCCCCTTCCTCTCTTTTTAATATAAAAGTGTATCTTTTAATATCGAAGGTTATCCATTAAGATAAAATTAGATTGATTGGTTTCTACGCTTTCATGCAAAAAATCCTTGACAATGAAGTAAATGGTTAATTAAACTAAAACACTTTTTTAATAAAGTCGTTTCTTTCTTTGCGGGAGGCTATTCAATGGAACCTGGGATAGCTAGGAAGAAACTTCAAGGTCCTACCTGCCAGCTTGAAAGGGTATGGTGAGGCTTGAAGATCGCCACAGTCTTTCTGGTTGTTTTTCTTTCTCTTTTCAACATGGAAGCATGGGCCCAGGAATGCCTAACGATCCTTCATACGAGCAAACTCCTACCCATTGTCAAGGGGAACACAAGTGGTTGGGAGGGATGGCGGTTCGTGCCACCCTTATTGAGCAGAAGTGAAGCAAGGGCCGCTAAAGGCCAAGTAAGAGGGAAAAATTAAAGCGAAATGATGAGCTAGGGAAGTAAAGCCTCAATGGGAAGCTAATTATGGTATGGAACCTGATAAGAATAGTGGGTTCAGTAAACTTATTTATATGTACCTGCACCTTGGTTTTGACCGTTATTCCGCTTACTTCAACCGCTACTGAATCGGGGGTTAGTGAGGATATACAGCAATTGATCCGCTTTCTTGAGGAAGAACAGACCTTTGATTTGGGTGAATTTGTTCCTTCTTCCAAGCAGCCCTTAGGACCTATCTCGCGTGTAGTCGAAGTAACGGCCCAGGATATCCTAGACCAAAATGCCAGAAATGTTGGTGAGGCCCTCCGGTTTGTGCCTGGCATAATTTATGGACGGGGAGGTGCGTCAGGTACCCCGAGAAATGAAGGTTCAATTATCATACGAGGGGTAGGCCCCAGGGCCGGGCTTTCTGGTGATGACAAGAAATATGCTGTTTTTATAGACGGCAGGCCAGTATACGAACCTTTCCTTGGGACTGTGGATCTGTTTCATATCCCGATTGATAACGTTGCGAAGATAAAGATCGTAAAAGGTCCTGTGGACGCGCCTTACGGTCTCAACACATTAGGTGGTGTGATCAATATTATTACCAAGAAGGGAACAAAAGAAACAACCACCCAAATTAATACCTCTTATGAAACACATGCTACCCATGATTACTTGGTGGAGCATGGCGGGCAACGAGATAAGTTTAACTATTACCTAAGTGGAAGTAGCAGGGGATCTAATGGTTTCCCTCTTGCCTCAGATTTCCAGCCCACTTCATTCGAAGATGGTGGTCTAAGGGAAGAGAGTGGATTTAATAAACAAAATCTTTCTTTGAATTTGGGTTATGACTTCACGAAAGAAGATAAAGTGGCCTTGTTATCCGGATATTATAAGGCAGATTCGGAGATCCCTGTTCCTACAACCGGATATAAAGTGTTTGCGTCCCAATTCGGACGGTTCACTGACTGGCGACGCTATTTTGTCGATCTCTCTGGGGAGACAAGGGTCTCTAATCTTATAGGAATAAGAGGCACGATCTATTTTGATAAATTCGACAACGAACTCACATCCTTTACTGACCAGACCTTCTCAGTAGTGAAAAAGAATATCTCCACAACAGGTGGGAACGCAATCAGCATCTTTGACAATTATGGCTTGGGAACAAATTTGCAGGCAACTGTTGACGTGTCGGAGGGTATTAAGGTCAGGGCTGGCACCTTTCTAAAAAAGGACGTTGTCAATAGACAAAGAGATAGTGCGAGCTCCTTTGAAAATTTCGAGACGCTGACAACAGACTATTTTATGGAGGCGGAATATTTCGCTTTTGAGAACTTGATGATTACTGCCGGCTTCAACTATGATACCCTCTACACGCTCAATTCTTTTTTCTCCAGGACTGACCAATCTATTCAGATTCATTCTTTTAATCCTCTGGCCGCGATGATTTACAAGCCGTGGCAAAAAACGAGGATTCATACTGCTATTGCGAAAAAGAGTAACATGCCAAGGATGCAGAATATCTTTGGTCAGAGCTCAGGCAATATCGATTTGAAACCTGAAGACAACTTCACTTTTGAGATAGGGGTCAATCGACTGTTATGGGATGACCGGATTGAAGTAGAGACTACCTATTTCCAAAACAAATTGGATAATGTTATTGAGCTTCAGGATCGCCCTGGCGGTCCAATCTTTGTGCCTTCTAAGGCTTTTGCCGAGTACGCAAACTCGGACTCCTTTACAACCAGAGGATTTGAGGTCCTACTTTCTATGAAGATAACTGAAGAGTTTTCCACTTCAGTTGATTACACGTATTTAGCTTCAATAAGTGAAGACAGAGGGGCGTCACTCGACGCTCGTTTCACCGGGGAGTCACTAGACCCGAAATCGCCCCTACTTGAAAGACCTAGACATCAGGTCAACATAAATATGAAATACCTCTTTCCCTTTGGGTTGAGCACCTTTCTGCAAGGTTCGTATATCAGCAAATCATTTGACTCAAAGGCTTTGGACTCTGATCCTTTCCCTGATAAATTTGATCATAACGAAGTAGTCGAGGTCAGCGGTTTTTTCCTGGTTAATGGAAAAATTTCTTATGAGGTTTGGAAGGGTGTTAAGCCTTATCTCGCTGTAGAAAATCTGCTCGATACAGATTATGAGAGGATACGCAGTTTTCCCCAACCAGGCCGCTCCATTTTCTTTGGAATTAATGCGACCTTCTGAGCATTTGTGAACACACTCTATTGTCCTTTTCAGATTTGGCTTTAAGTTTGGCACAGCACGAACTCCTCTGGATGTGTATCTTATCAGATAATTATGTATCTAATCAGATAATATGGTAGTATGTTTTTATCCTGTTTAGTGGGTATCCAGCCCCACTACAAACTTTTTTCTTGTTACTATTTAAGTAGTTATAAAAAACAATGCCAGATGCATTTTTTTGGCCTAATGTTTGCATTAATTATTTTAAATATATTTATTAACAAGATGGGTTATAATTAGTTTTTAACCTACAAAAGCTGCTTCATGAATCTTCAGAAGTATTTAGCTATTCTTTTCGCCTTCCCCTTTTTTATACTTTTTAATTCTACAGCTACCTCTGCCTACATAGCTGTGCTCAAAAGCGATAATCTTGCTCCTTATAATCTGGCCCTGGAAGAATTTAAGAAGACAGTAGATCCTCAGCCTATAGAAGAGCATGATATGAAAGGCAATCTTGAAAATGGCCGAAGATTCATTAAACAGATTAAAACTAACCCTCCGGATCTTATCTTAGTCATTGGCGTGAAGGCAGCAATAATTGCGAAAGAAGAGGTAACAGATATACCAATTATCTATTGTATGGTTGTCAACCCCGATAAATATAAGCTTAAAGGAAAGAATATCGCAGGTATTTCTTTAGCGATCCCTATACAGCAACAATTTGAGGCGGTTCAATCTATCATACCCACGCGAAAGAATATTGGGGTGCTTTATGACCCTGAGAAATCGGGAAATCTCCTTGATGAAATGAGAAAAGTTGCATCCCGGTTAGGCATTACGGTCATTCCCAGAGAAGTATCTTCACCAAAGAACGTACCACAGATCCTGAGAAAACTTCTTCCTGACATCCAGGCCCTCTGGATCATCGAGGACAGCACGGTGCTTACCGAGGAATCATTTGAGTTTATCCTTCTTACCTCTATTGAGCATAATCTTCCTGTCATTGCCTTTTCAGAGGAATTTGTCAAACATGGGGCGCTTGTCTCCCTTTCATCAGATTATACTGAGATCGGAAAACAGGCTGGTCGTCTGGCATTAAAGATCCTAACAGGACAGAGCCCCTCGCTTTTTTCTATATTGCAGCCTGAAAAACCGAGGCTTGTTATAAATCTCAAGACAGCCAAGAATCTGGGGATAGAGATACCACCTGTTATTCTCGAGGCAGCTGATAGGCTGTATTAATATGGGATCTAAACCACGAGATACACAATGAATACAAAGGACCAGCACCAGCAGATAAAACCCAAGTTTACCAGCATGAGGCTCAAGTTTATTATCTCTGTTAGTCTTATCATTATTGTGGCCTGTACTACGGTAAGCTGGTTTATCATGAACAAAACAAGCAGAGAGATGTTTGAGGATCTTATAACCAGGTATCGCCTCATAGCCAATAATCTTGCCTATAACAGCAGGTATGGGGTATTTACTGAAGACAAGGCCACCCTCAATGAACTCATGAAGGGGATTCTTGATATAGATGATGTGGTATATGTATCTATTTCGAATCAAGAGGGGGTCATCCTTGTGGAGGAGAGTAATAGGGGAAATAAGAACCTCTATCCAGACTGGATACGAGATGAGGCCAGGAAGGCGTCTGAGCCATTAGTTATCCTTTTCCGGACAGAAGATGGAGATCAACTATATGATATCTCTGCTCCGATTTTTGCCAAAAAAAGTGAAGATGTCGAATTCTTGCCTGATATTTTGAAATCACAGACTAGAGATCCAATTATAAAAAGGGGTTTTGTTCAGATTGGGATTACATTAAGACGTACTCATCAAAAAATGAACGAGATCCTCTTGGTTAATATCCTGATCATATTTACTATTATCTTAACTGGAATTGCAGTGACTATTTTCTTTGCCAGACTGTGGGCGAAACCTCTTCAGAACTTAACAGATGTAGCGCTGAAGGTTGCTGATGGGGATCTATCCCAAAAGGTGAATGTAGTTACTAAGGATGAGGTGGGGAGACTTTCCGCTGTATTTAATCGCATGGTTGAGTCCCTTTTGCAAAGGAAACAAGAGATCCAGAGGAATCTTACGACAATCACAAAGCAGGCCTCAGAGATGTCTGCCCTATATCAGATCAGTGCAGCCATCACCTCCACTTTGGAACTTGATAAACTCCTTGAGACTGTCTTAAACCTGATCGTTCAAAGCTTAGGATTTGACAGGGCAATGCTTATGCTATTAGATGAGAAGCGGATGATATTAGGACATGGACGTATCGCAGGGGGCACTGCGGAAATTAGACTATTTTTTGAGACATTAGAAATTCCTATATCAAAAAATCTTTCGGATAACACCGCTGCTGGATATGTAGTGTTAACAGGGCAGCCACTGTTAATCGAGGATGTTGACCATTCCCCTGTACCATTAAATAGTCAAGTGGTCCATACCTTACAGACAAATTCATTTATCATGGTTCCCTTAAAGGTTCAAAAGGGAATCATTGGTATCCTGGGTATTGATAACGTAAGGACTAATCGGGTCCTCACCGGCGATGATCAACGGCTCATCATGACCCTTGCAACACCGGTTGCGATAGCCATTGACAATGCCATAGCATATAAGCAATTGGAGGATCTAACCATTACACTGGAGGAAAAAGTCAGGATACGTACCATAGAACTCCAGGCAGCGAACGAGAAACTTCAAGAGCTTGACCAGTTGAAGTCCAATTTTGTCTCCAATGTTTCACATGAACTGCGTACACCGTTGGCCAGCATTAAAGGTTATATCGATAATATGTTGGAGGGGATTACAGGAATGCTTACCGAGCAACAAGCGGCCTATCTTGGTAGGGTTAAGAGCAATACCAATCGGCTAAATCGATTGATCAATGATCTTCTGGACATCTCTAAGATTGAATCAGGAAATGTCCAACTCTATCCTGTTGCGCTTTCCCCTTCTGAAGTGGCAACCGAAGTGGTAGCGCATTTAAAACCATTGGTCTTTAAGAAAAACCTGGCCATTGATATTTCTGCTTGTGATTCAAATATCAGAATATTTGCCGACCATGATAAGCTTAATCAGATTATTATGAATCTCCTTGATAATGCCATCAAATTTACCCCCTCTGGCGGACACATAAGCGTGGAGATCGGATTCCAGGATGAAAATTGGGTCCTGGTCAGCATCACGGATGATGGAGAAGGGATTCATCCTGAAGATTTGCCTAGGATCTTTGACCCTTTTTATCAGGTTGAGAACCAGAGAGGTATCAGAGTCAAAGGGTCAGGTCTTGGGCTAACGATTACAAAGAGCCTGGTTGAACTACATGGGGGAAAGATCTGGGTAGAGAGCGAAATAGGAATGGGAAGCAGATTCTTCTTCTCCTTACCAATAAGACATCAATCTTAATATAAAAATATAAATGGTCGTTCTGATCCCACACAAAGTGTATCTAATTGTATCTGAAATTATTGGACCGCACCCCTGAGTTTGGACAGTTCAGGTTAGAGTAATCAGACAGGGGTTTTTATAGTTCTTAGTTTTTAAGAATATATCCTCATATTCATTCGGAGGTCTATACCCAAGGGATGAGTGTAAACGTTTTTAATTATAGACTTGTTTAATAAAATATGAAAATCGTTAGATATATTGATCTCCTTAGTTCACAAAGACCCTGATTGAACTCCATGGAGGCAGGATCTGGGTTACGAGCGAGGTCGGAAAGGGGAGTGAGTTCTCCTTCACCCTCCCCATCTCATTGTGATGTTGCATCAAGAAACCTGCTGTACAAATTATTAGACAGTGTATCTGATAGAATACCCCGTGTATCTATTTGGATAACATCCCGGATAAGAGGCTGATAATCACAACCTGGACCTTGTAAAAAATACAAAATTCACAACTAGTTGTTAACAAGGCATTATTTCCTTATCTTATGGCAAAAAAAGGGAGAGCGACTTTTTTGTGGCATATACTATGCTTATCAAAGAATCTACAGAATGGTTTAAAAATTGTCTTAAAAGGTTTAAAAATTGTCTTGACAAGAACTTTACTCATATGATAAGCATGAACTCCCTTTTCTTTTTTTTGTCAAGCTATTTTGAATGGGAATATTACTTAAATGCGTATTCGCCTTCTTCATGTAGCTGTCTTAACCATCAATCTTATCTGCATTCCTATAAGAAATAATAAAGAATCAGGATATAGAAGGGCGCGAAAATATATTGGAGTCTATAAAAATTGGCCCTCTGATTATTATTTTGGCAGATGCGGTTCTTTCACTTTTATAACGGAGGCATGAAAAATGGGGAAAAAAGAGGTTAAACCTTTCTCAATTCTTTTATTTATTTCATCCATTGAGTTGATATTTATAGGCATTAGCTTAGAAGTGGCGTATGCTACCAATGGCACCAATCTTATCGGCTTTAGCGCTGTATCAAACGCAATGGGTGGTGCAGATACAGCAGCTATAGTTGATACCTCAGCAATCAATAGTAATCCTGCCCTCCTTTCTCAAATCAGCAGTCTAAAGGCTGATCTAACCTTTTCATTTATGCAGCCAAAATTGCATCATAAGGATCAATTCGGAAATAATAGAGACGGCGAGAATAATCCTTTCATGCTTGCGAACCTGGGATTTGCATCCAGGTTAGAATCATTGCCGAGCCTAACCTGGGGTATTGGGATCTTCTCACAGGGAGGTTTCGGAACAGATTTTCATGATCTAAATACCGCCTTTGGAACCAAGGATGATGCATCCTCTTTTCTTCGCTACACCAAGCTTGCTGCTGCGATAAGTTACCAGGTTTCCGATAAGTTCTCAATAGGGGTGGCTCCGCACGTCGGATACTCAGATATATCGTTAAGTCTTTTCCCTGGCACCTCCTTTTTTAATCCTGGCCCTGACGGCATTTCTAGGACAGCCGATGATGTTGTATTTACAGGGATAGAGATAAAAGATAACTGCTCCCGGAATCTAGGGCTTGGTGAGCCCTTTGGCACCTGCCCCTGGGACATAGTCTTTGGGGTAAAGGTCGGTCTCCTCTATGAGGCCAGCAAGATGATCTCATTCGGTGCCGCCTACACCTCACCGGTCAATTTCAATTATGACGATGGAGAGATTATATTTAATTTTTCCGATCCTGTCTTTGGGGGGCTCGGAAGGGTCACCTATGATGCGAAGATTGGTGGATTTAAATGGCCACGGCAGGTGGATGTAGGTATCGCTATAAGACCTACTGACCGGTTCTTAATAGCCCTTGAAGGAGGTTGGATTAACTGGAATATGGTCAATACAGTAACTATAAAGACCTCTAATCCGAGTAACCCTCTTGCACCTCCCACTATCAGCCCGGCCCCCTCCTTTACATTCAACTGGAAGGATCAGTGGATATTTGCCGTTGGTATAGAATATGAGGCAATAAAGGAAAGACTTGCCCTGAGAGCCGGCTATAACTATGGGAATAATCCGGTCCCTGATGAAAACCTGAGCCCATTGACCCCCATAATCCTTGAACACCATATTACCGGGGGAATCGGATACAGAATTACCAAGGCATGGAGTTTCGACTCATCTTTAATCTACGGCATAAAGAATAAGGTAACCGTTACTAACACAAATATGCCCTTCGGAACCAACGCAGTTGAATCACCCAGTGGATTTCTTTTTGATGCCACGGTTGGATATGGATTCTAAGCTATAAACCTTTATTTAATCATAAAGGAGGACGGATGCCATGATGCAAGAAAAGAAGGGTCAGGATAAAGATAAAAAAAAGGTTATCATCTTTGGTGGAGGTGTAGCTGCATTAGCTGCAGCAGCAGCCCTGGTTGAGAGTAACCAGAAGAACACTGTTCAATTTGATATATATATCATCACCCAGGCCCACAGATGGGGCGGAAGGGCCTCCTCCTGGTTTGGGGGAAAGAATGGGCCTCATCTCGATCTGAGATACTGGCCAAGAGACATCGTCTTAGATCATGGATTTCATATTATCTTTCACCCTAGTACATATAAGAATTTCTGGCATACCTTCAGCATCCCCTGGAAAGACAAAAATAGCGATGGATATGATGAATTGAGGAAGAGGCTTTGCTCAAACCGACGTGATTTTCTTTGTTATGAGAAGAACTTAGTCCGACTAAATTACAAAGAGGGTATATTGAATTATATTAAAAATGTATGGGAGATGTGGTTTCGGGGTGGGTGGTCAATATGCGAGATATTAAGCTTTTACAGGGTTGTCATTATGGAGGTTAAGCGGTATAAGACATTTGAAGAGCTTGAGCAAGTCAATAGGTATGCCGCTGAAGAATTCGTGCAGTGGTGTTTAAAAAGGGGGCTCAAGGCAAGTGTACTTAATAAGCAGCTTTTCAAGTTCATTGCTGACGCACCCTATGTCTCCCCATTCAAATATGATGCAGCTTCAGCCTTGAGGGCATGCTGGGTATTCCTGCGCGATTGTGATGCTGCTGAATTTTCTTACATTGATGGAGGCATTACTCAGGAATTGATGGATCCACTTGCAGAGCACCTTAAAAAAAATCATGTCCAATCCTCAAGGTGGACGAAATTAATAAAGCTTTCCCAAGGTGTTTCTAAAGACAAGAAAGACAAATGTATTGTTGCCTATGAGGTAGAAAAGGTAGGTTACCACCCAGATTCTTCAAAAGAAGAAGAAATACCATTAGGGAACGTGAAGGGCCATAGTCATGGGCATAATGATAATGAGGAAGATAGTCATAGGCATCATGATCATGAGGAAGGGATGCCGGCTCATGATCATCCTGACAATGTCTCCGAATTCAACCCTAAATCTGGAGAATTTAATAATTTTGATTATTGTATTAGCACCTTACCCCTTGAGTGCCTTTGGGAGGTTTTAGAGACCTCAAATATCGCAGATTCCTTTCCTAACCTAGAGCAATTGATGGATAAAGAAAAGTTTCCACGGCCTGTTGCAACGATGAATCTGCAGGCCTGGTTTCAAGGAAGGGTAATCCCAAGAGAAATTGACAATGTCGTGGCTGGGCTTGAACCTCCCTGTGTCATGATCGATTATAAGAATATGCTCAAGACATATGAAGATGACAAAAAATGGCCGGGCTCAGTTTTAGAAATTAATGGAAGCGCAAAAGAGCTTGAGCAGGCTTATCCTGACATTGTTCCAACCTTAGGGCAACCTTGCGATAATGCGACAATAGAGTTTGCAAAAAAGATTATGATGGACATTGCTAAAAAATATAATTTTCCAGCCTTAGAAAAGGCGGTAAAGGATGAGACCTTTCTGGAACGGGATGACTGGTCGGGAAGGAGCCCATGGAAGGGCAAGAAAATCCCACCTTTCTTATGGATCAACAAGCATATGCACAATAAATTTTTTGTCGCAGCGCCAAACACACTTAAATATCGACCAGAGATTAAGACTGACTATTCCAATTTCTTTCTGGCAGGGGATTGGACAAAAAACGGGTTTGACTGTCCTTGCATGGAGGGTGCGGCCAGATCCGGAAGACTCGCGGCAAGGGAGATCCAAAATGGTGCAAGTTGCAAAAATCTCATAGAGGTATATGATCCTGATTGATCTTCTCTAAAATACCCGGTTAATGGGCTCAAAAAATGATTAATAATACTTTAAGTAGCAGATACCGCATTATCAGGGAAATTGGTAAAGGGGGCTTTAGTAGCATATATGAGGCATTTGATACACTGGAAGAACGGCCTGTGGCGGTGAAGATATTAGATTATAAAGGTGATATTGAACGGATCCTCCGTTTTCGGCATGAGGTGGCTATCTTAAGCAGGTTGGAACATCCTCATGTCGTTAAGGTTTTTCATGTAGCCAGGGAGGATGAGATCTATTATCTAGTCATGGAATTAATCAAAGGGGTGACCCTCTCCGACTACTTAAGATCTAAAGGAAGGCTTGAAGTAATGGAGGCTGTTTTCATTATCATTCAGGCCGCAAAGGCCCTTGATCATGTCCATCGGCAAGGCATCATCCACCGCGATATAAAACCCACAAATATCATGATCATACAAAATGGGGAGGCTACAGCAAAAATCCTTGATTTCGGCTTTGCCTGGATGGTTACCCTTGCCGATCGGTTTGCATCAAATAGTGTAATCGGAACCCTTTCGTACATGGCCCCTGAGCAGACAGGGATCCTCCAGGTGCCGATCGACTTCAGGGCTGATCTGTACGCGCTGGGAGTTGTCTTTTATGAATTGCTCACCGGCATACCACCGTTCAAAGGAAGTGATGCAGGATCCATTATCCATCAGCATATTGCCAAGCTTCCGCCACTGCCGAGGACAATCAATCCGGATATCCCACCGATTCTCGAAGAGATCGCAATGAAATTGTTGAAGAAGGACCCGCAGGATCGATATCAGACCGCTAGGGGACTTATTGCCGATCTGAAAAAGTACCAGGATCTATCTCTTAAAGAGGGAGGCAATATCTCTTTCAAGATCGGCCAGTCAGACGATATCAAACAACCTGTATCGTTTTATACCAAACTTATCGGTAGAGAAGCGGTATCGACAAAGCTAGAAATCTCCTTCAAGCAAGCGGCTTATGGAAAGGGCAAGGTTATCTTTATTGCAGGAGAACCGGGCATCGGGAAGAGCAGATTGGTAAGTGAACTTATGACCTATGTTAATCAGATGGGAGGCATTTTCATTTCAGGAAAGTGTAATGAGTATACAAGAGAAATCCCATATGCATCATTTGTAGAGTCGATACAGGAATATGTACGGCAGATCGATAACCTTCCAACGGAGAAAAGGAGCCTGGTAATAAATAGGATAAAAAATACAATAGGGGATACGGGCTGGGATGTTGCCAAGATTATACCTGAGATCAAGGCCCTCATTGGAGAGCCATCCCATCTTATAACCCTGGACCAGGATAAACAGGTAGAGAGGTTCCGGAATATAGCCTCAGATTTTCTTATCAGCCTCGCAAGCGAGAAGGTTCCTGTACTCCTCTTTTGGGACGACCTGCAATGGGTTGATGGAGGAAGCTTGCAATTATTAGAAAGGGCAATACCAAAAATCAACGATTCCAACATGCTCATTATAGGGGCTTTCCGAGACAACGAAGTAGGTAAAGGTCACCTGCTCTATTCATTTTTGCAGACATGGAAGAATTCTTTGGCTGAAATTAAGCTGCACTCCCTCTCCCTCCAGGATACTATTGGCATCGTAATGGGGGTGCTAAATATTAGCGAGTCCAAAGCCATGGACTTGGCAAAGGTCATCTATGAAAGGACAGCAGGGAATCCATTCTTTACCTTAGAGATGATAAAGGTATTGCTCGAGAAGAATATCTTATCCCATGAAAGGGATTTCTGGAGATTAGATCCAGCAAAGATTGATCAGGTTTCTATCTCATTAAAGGTAGACGAATTAATCTTGAAAAAACTAGACAATTTAAAGGAAGAAGATCTTGAAGTGCTGAGCTATGCGGCCATAATAGGGCGTCATTTTACCTTTAACGACCTCCTTTATATCTCTTATAAAAAACCTGAAGAGCTATTGGAAGTAGTTAATGATGCAATCAGATATCACATCATCACACCGAGGAGAAAAGCCGTTGGTGAAAGTGGATATACCTTTACACACGACAAGATCCTAGAGGCGTTATATGCAAGAATTGACCCCGCTATAAAAGAAAGGCTCCATCAGAGGATCGGTGAATATCTCGAAGATCGTTATCGAGACCGCATCAACGATGTAACCTTTGAGCTCGCTTTACATTTTATTCAAGGCCAGGACAAACAAAAGGCATTAAGGTATTCTCTGAAGGCGGGCGAAATTGCCAAGGAGACCTATGCAAATTCAGAGTCTGCCTATTTTTATGAGACCGCTTTGAAATTGATGTCAGACGGAATTTTCTTAGAAGATGAAAGAGATCCGTTCCCTCCCCTTAGGATTAAAGAAAATCTGGGTGATGCCTATTTCCTCTTGGGAAGGTATG
The DNA here is from genome assembly GCA_964481895.1 of uncultured Nitrospirota bacterium. GTDB lineage: Bacteria > Nitrospirota > Nitrospiria > JACRHA01 > JACRHA01 > JACRHA01. The sequence goes on from CAYZUL010000036.1 coordinate 23,089, forward strand.
AGGAGGCAAATAGGAGATATTTTGAGATTAGACCTTATCTCACTGATAAAATAAGGATAGCAAGGCTAGAGACAAAGATAGGATCAGTTTTCTTTAGGCAGGGGGATTCTGAGAAGACACTTGAGCATTTTGGCAAAGGGTTGTCCGCTTTAGGCGTCAGACAACCAAAAACCGCATCAGGCGTCATTGTTTCAATATTCTTTCAAACATTTATACAGATCGGTCATACCCTATTTCCAGGTTTATTTATCAAAAAGAATAAGACCATGCCTGGCATAAAGGATATTGAGGCAATGAGGTTGTTTGAATCCTTAAGCTATTACTACTTTTTCATAGACATAAAAAGGTGTGTTCAGGTCAATCTGAGACACCTAAACTTGGCAGAGAGGGTTGGGAATGTAGAATTTCTCAGGATAGTCTATTGCTTGCACCAAAAGATATGCGGATCCCTCGGGATGCACAAAAGAGGATTAAAATGTGCAATGAACGCATTGACCCTGAAGGAAATGACAGGCCAGATAGAAGGGGCGCATGATAATGTATTCATGGCTTTGGGGGTACAGTATTATTATATGGCAAAGCTGGATGAGGCAATATACTTTCTGGATAAGGCTGTTGATGAGATGATGAAGATCGGGAATCTTTGGGAGGCGGAAATCTCCTATGGGATTCTCTGTCTTGCCTATTACGGGAAAAGCCAGCCTGAGAAGATCATAGAATATGCAACGGTCTTACAACATATAGCCGAAGGAGTTAAGGATATCCGAGGCATGGGATGGGGACAGGCCCTTTTGGCCCTCGGTTATTCTTGTCAAGGAAAGGTCGATCAGGCCCTAAAACATGCCGAAAGCGCGGTCCGCAACTGTGAAACATCAAGTGACCAACTTGTCCGTGTCATGAACCTCCGGATACTGGGAGAGATCTATCTAAAGAGAGGGAATTCGGATAAGGCTATTAAAATATTGGAGACGAGCCGGAATGTAATAAAGAGATATCAAATAATGCATGAGTTTGTTGCCGGAACATATGTAGTGCTGACTGAGGCCTATCTGGAGGCGGCCAGGGCGATTAAATCCCATAGAAAGGTCTTTCTGAAAAAGGCAAAGAGATCTCTCTTTATAGCCCTAATACTTGGGAAGATTTTTAAAAACTGGGAAGGACAGGCTTATAGGGTTAAAGGGATTTATGAAGCGATTAGAGGGAATAAAGAAAAGGCTATGGATAATTTCAAGAAGTCTTTAGAGGTATCCACTCAAATGGGGAGCCGGTGTGAATTGGCAAAGACCTATCTTGAAGTTGGAATGCAATGGCTTGAAAAGGATGATAGAAAGGGTAAAGAATATATAGAAAAATCTGCTTTCATCTTTCAGGAAGTGGGAAGTGAAATAGAGTTGGAAAAGGCGAGGCAGTTATTAGAAGTTAAGTCTGAAAAATGGGATAGGAGTAGACAAGAGGTAAAGATGGGCGAGCAACAGGCCCTAAGAACCAGACTTAAGCTTTCCTCCCTCCTCCAGGTCTGCCAGGATATTAGCGGAGTTCTCGATTTGGAGGAACTCCTGAATCAAATCCTGGATAGGGCCATATTGGTTATCGGGGCCGAGCGTGGCTATCTACTCCTTTATGAGAATGGAGAGTTAGAAGTGAAGGTTGCCAAGGGGTTAGAAAAAGAGGAGCTTGGTACCAAGCCCTTTGAGTTTAGCCGTAGCCTTATTATGCAGGTAGAGAAGGAAGGCCGGCCAATTGTTACAATCGATGCCCAGGCTGATCCCAGATTTAAGATGCATGAGAGTGTGATCCTCTATGGACTGCGCTCCATCCTCTGTGTGCCCCTTAAAAGAAAGGAGCACCTCCTGGGGATTCTCTACATGGATAATCGGCTTGTATCAAGGCTTTTTACGGAAGAGGAGATTGAGCTTATGATGGCCTTCGGTGCACAGGCAGCCATTGCAATAGACAATGCATCGGCCTATTTTCAGATTGCCGAATTGAATGAAAACCTGGAAACAAAAGTGCAGGAACGGACAGGAGAGCTTGCCAGGGTTAACTGGCAATTAGAAGAATCCAACAAAAAATTAAAGGAATTTGACAGGCTTAAAACAATGTTTTTATCCCTTGTCTCCCATGAACTCAGGACCCCTCTCACCTCTATTAAGGGTTTTGCAGAAAATATGCTGGATGGACTTACCGGCGGACTCAATAATAAACAGAAAGATTACCTGAAACGGATCAAACTCAATACCGATCGCCTTACCCGTATGATCAATGATCTTCTGGATCTTTCCAGGATCGAATCGGGAAAAATGCGACTATCTCCTGTTGAGCTTTCCCCGTCAGAAGTAGCAATGGAGGTGGTGGATCAACTAAAACCCCTTGCCGCTGAAAAAAACCTTGTCATTGAAATCATCGCCCCTGACCAGGCCCCCAAGATCTGGGCCGATCAGGACAAGCTCAATCAGATTATGATAAATCTGCTTAATAATGCCATAAAATTTACCCCTGCTGGCGGAAATATCCGCATAGAGACAGAATTTAATGATAAGGATTCATTTGTTTGTGTGCATGACAATGGAGTGGGTATTTCCCCTGAAGACCTGCCCAAGATCTTTGATCCCTTTTTTCAGGTCTCCCGCCAGGCGGAGGAAAAGGTTCAAGGATCTGGCCTGGGTCTTACCATTACCAAGAGCCTGGTAGAACTACATGGGGGGAAGATCTGGGTTAAAAGCGAAATAGGATGCGGAAGCGAATTTGCCTTTACCTTGCCCATGAAGAATCAAGGTGTATCCAATTGAATCTCCCGGTTATCCAATTAGATAACATCCAGATCAAAGAAACGTCTGACTCTTTCTTTTGTTACCTCATTTTAAAAAACTAAAAGACCAGCAAATGCTTGCCACGCAAGGATTTTCAGGGTAATAGGAGACATTTCTAAGTCCCCTTCTTATGTCTGGCATAAAGCTTGCATAAGTATATGGTCAGGAAGGATAAGCCAACAAGAACAAGCAGGCAGCCGGCCTGAGGAGGTAAACATTATGTCATATAGGGATGGTACTATATTAAAGGGGAGCGGTCGAGTTTTATATGTAATAGAGGGAGGTTATCGCAGATCTATTGCCTGTTGTATTACCTTTGATTCAAAAGGATATGACTGGAATAATATTATCTTTATCTCAGACCGGGACCTAAATGCTATACCTTTAGGGGCACCTGTAACCTTTGATGAGACTGTACCTAAATGGGAAGAAACTGATCGTCTCATTCGAAACCGGTTCTAGAATCTCAAGGCCGATGATGCACACCAAATATTTGAATCGGTTTAGAACTGCCTGCCAGTTTAAGGACGTTATCCTGAATCTCCTACCACTTTGTGGTGACTATTCCCTGTTGTAGGGGACAAAAAAACATACCTTTGAGCGGTTGATAGTTTCCCGGTCTAGTGCTATCTTCTAACCATGCTAAGAAAGATGGTATTAGAAACCAGGTGGCCGGGATTCAGGCCGCCAGAATTTAAGGAGAGATAAAATGAAGACAGGAAGATTTTTAGGGATATTGGCTGTAACATTATTCTTACTTGGAATAGCAATCTCAGCATATGCCGCAAAGGGCCCAG
>CAYZUL010000037.1:0-25020 GCA_964481895.1 uncultured Nitrospirota bacterium
ATTGAAAGGATACGCTGCCTTCTTTACTTTTTCCACACTTTTTGATTATAGCTCTCCGCAGGCAGGTAATACGGATAATTTCACCGTAACCTCGTTAACAGGGACAACAATGATATGGACATCCGGTGAAACATGGACAAGGTCAAGCGGGATTGCAGGGGATATTGTTGGCACATGGACATTTACCGATAGCTCAAACGGTAACCAATTAGAACTTACCTTCAACTCTGACGGTACCTTTTCCGTGGCGGCTCAAATAGTAGTCTCTTCTTGCACCAATTCCTCAGATGTCTTTCACGAGGTCCCCTTTGATTCCATCACGCTTGACGGCGATTCCTCGGACTGGGCAAACATCAGCTCTGTTGAAAACGACGCCGAAGGCGACGACACCACAGGCTATTCCGGCGCGGACATTAAGCGCTACAAGATAGCCCATGATGCAAACTACATATACATAAGCCTTGAGATGTGGGATGGCCCTCCGGATGCGGCGTTTGAGCAGGCAGGCGGCATATACGAGTTCTTTTTCGGTACCGGATTTGACAGCGAATCCTTTAAAAGCATAGGTGTCCTTAATGTATATCACGATGGTACCAAGTGGTCTGTTAGAACCGCCGAGGGAATCCTTACCGGTGCAACTGTTGCCGTAGGCAACAGCATTGAGCTTAAGATACTCAAAAGCGGGTTCGGAGGCAAGGTGTTCTTTACAACTGAAATACTCGTGCACTTAGGCACTACAGCTACAGACGGCGATTATACAGGTAGAATGGGAAATTATCTTACCCAGATAGCAACGATCACAGTCGATGGTAACCCGGCTGACTGGTCAGGCCTTACGCCGTTTTACACCGACGCCCAGGGGGACAGCTCAGGCGGAAGCAATGCGGATATAAAAAGTGTTTACACGGCGATGGATTCAAGCTACGCCTATGTAATGGTCGAGACTTATGGTACGCCCATCCACACATCCGCCGCTATAGAGATGAATTTTAGTTACAAGAGCGGCCAATATTTCACACACGGCTCCATGGATGACCTGCATACCGGTGTCGGCAATAACTCATTAAACGCCTGGAATGACACTAACCTGGACGGCTCCATGGAGACCTATCCGATCAGCGGCTACATGGTTGCAAGGGGGGCTGTCATGGAGATGAGGATACCGCTCTCCCAGATAGAAAATGCAAGGTTTTTCATACCTACCTTTGTTAATATCTGGGGAAGCGGGGCAAGCAATGGAGACGATGCAAGCACCATAATACCTTAACGGGGGAGATTCGAAAGAAAAAAATGGGACGGGTTCATAATCTTGCTATCAAATAATTAGAACCCGTTCCAAATTCCCGCCTTTTAAGGTGGATTGCAAGAGATGCAAGGTGGAAATGAAGGAAAGATAGTACAAGATGCAAACTGCAAGGGTGAGGCGTGGGTGAGGGAAATTTGAAAGGCTATATTCAGTAAAAATAAGATTGCTTCAGAGGGTAAAAAGCCAGACAGGGCACCTAATTATAGATCTATTTTGAAGAGGCTAGACTCTCGATAGGGAGGTTTTCGATGGTGATATTGACAAGATCTGAGAGTTCAAGTTTTTCACTGGCGTCAAGGATCTCAATCCCAACGATATGTCTATTTTCATCCAAGTCAATCGTTACACCCTCCTCTATATCCATTGAGTCTGCAATCTTTGCCTCTCTCGGTTTTATGTATAACGAGGAAAATGGGTGACCCCATGACTTTGCCCTGGTCGCTAAAAAGACCAATAAATGGAGGAAGAAATGAAAAAGTTATCTATTTACAATCTAATTGTATTTGTTGCTTTTTTCTCATTGGTTGCCATCGCCTTAAAAGGTTGTGGAGGGGGGGGAGGTGGTGGAGACGGTGGACAGCAGCCCGCTCCTTCGGTATTTAATGGAACCTTTAGCGGAGATATCACAACCACTCAGGGAGAAGAACACTTTATTGATACCATGAATATTTCCTTAACCACACATTCGCCATTGAGTGGTACATTTTTTATTAGGGGAGACGTTGGTACAATTTCTGGTAATGCGGAAGGTGATGTAGCTACGTTTACTGGTACTATCGATGGCATCTGCCCAGGCTCATTTAATGGGTCAATTACACTGATAAGCGATAATACGTTTTCAATAAGCATGACAGGGTCAGATTGTAGTGGATCGTTTAATTCTACTGGGGATTTGAAAAGAGTAGAATATATTGAGATAGCTGGAACATGGCGCGTCTCGGAGAGCGGGACCGTGACCTGTGTTTTTGATGGAAAAAGTGAGACAGAAACTATAAGTGGGACAGGGACAGTTGTTATTGAGCAGAATGGACGTAACGTCAGCTATGTTCCTCCCAGTATAAATGCTCCTAGAGGAGGTGAAATAGAAGGAAATACTATCAGTTTTTCTGGTTTATTTGTAGTTCCTCTTGTAGGCGGGGTTAATTTTTCACAAAATATCGTTACCATTAAGGGTCCGATTATAGACGAAGAAGAATTTACATTATATGGTTCAGGAATCGCTACGGGAACTTTCGAAGGCGTAGGATTTACGTGTACAGGAAACACTACTGCTAAATTCAAACGGCGTTACGATGTTGCAGTTGCAGTATTGAGAGGCGGCGCTTTTCCAGAGGCCTTTAAGGTTTGCAGTGATAATGCTCTGGATTGTGCTCTGGATAAGATAAAGGAGCAGGCGATTCAAGTTGATCCAAAACGTGTTATTGCTCAAGGCTTTGGATCTGGTCTTGACCAATGGTCGAGGGTTGAACGGTGGTTAGATGAAATAAATAGGGATCTCGATAGGCCGGTGAAGGTCATTCTAATAGGGCATAGCCTCGGCGGGGATGCTGTTCGAACGTCGACTTACCCGAACATGTGCTCACGAATTACGATTGATCCGATTAATCCCAGCTTAATATTAGATGGAATACTTAACCAGCGCAATGAGGATCCTCTCCCCGTGGGGTGGCCAGCGGGGAGGTTCATAAATATTCTTGCTTCTACTGCAGAAGATTTAGATGGAGTGAAAGGGCTTTTCCTTCTCGGACATCATATTACCGGCGCAACCGCCGAATGGGTTGAGGATGAGCCAGCTACCAACCATTTCACTGTTATCCCCCGGGTTCTGAGCGGCCTAGTAGTTGTGTCCGAGGTTCAAGGATGCCTTGAGTAAAAAATAGAGACATCCATAATAGGGGAATAGAGGGACACTTTCCTATCGATAATATCTACAGAATTAGTCGTGGCAAGTGTTCCTTTCTACTCTCGAAAATTAACTTATGGCTATGGGTTAATGTAATATTGCAATAGCACGAAAGGGGACCAAGATGAAAAATATTTCAAGGGTTACGGGCGTGGTAGTTTCAATTCTTTTATTAAAGGAGGCTAAAGGAAAATGTTTACTCGACAGCTTTTAACCATTATAGTTTTCAGCCTTGTAATTTTTGTAATGATATCTCCTATCTGTACAGCACAAGAGTGGAGTCGTAAAGGGAAGGGAGAATTGTTCGGTTTGGGTCAATCTATGAGTGGCGATACGACCTCTGGTTTAGGAATTACGATGAAGTTAGGCGACACGACTGTCGGTGGATTTGGGTTCGGATACAATTATAATGACAATTTGAACCTGAACTGGGATATGTTTTTTGGCTCTACTGAAATAACCAATAAAGGTTTTGGTGTAACTTTAAAGAGTGACTCTACCCTTATTGGTCTTGATTTAAATCTGGAAGCTTATATACTGAAAAGCCGTTTTACCCCGATGCTAATCGGTGGCATCGGCTGGATCAATTTCAGTGGTGATGTTGAGGGTTTCCCATTTAATGAAACTGATTTTTCTTATAATTTCGGTGCCGGTTTCAGATGGGATATTACAGATCATCTTCTTATCAAGGGAATCTACAGATCTACATCGACAAAATGGAGGACACTGACAAGTCCATATCACTCGATGGGATAAACTTTACCATAGGCTATATTTTTTGATAAGGAGTAGGTCATGTATCAAGTAAAAGTACAAACCAGGGTTTACTCATTTAAGATATCGTGTGGAAATAGGGGTACCTATGGCCTGAATTCTGGGGGCGACATCGTGATTAACATCCAAAGTACGATGAAAGTTAGTAAAGTGCCTGCGGAATTCACTGACAGTGTGGCACAACATGTGACTATGCATTAAATCTTTTTACTGAAAGGGAGGCTGTATGAAAAAATCTGTAAATATTATAATAGGTTTTCTATTAATCCTACTGTTAAACGCATGCGCATTTGATTTAGTTCATATAAAACAGATTCCCACACAAATTGAATCAACTCAATTATCAAAAAGTTCTTTTGTATTAGTAGACGAAGTAGTTATTGGCTTGGATTCTGGTTACAATAGAAAATTGAAAAAAGGAACTAAGTGGCATTATGTTGGTGCGATTTCGTATGGTGATGTTTTTAAAACAAATGACCAAATTTTGACTGTAGAAGCCTCTAATATACATGAAGCCTATATTGTTGTTGCAGCTTCCAAATTAGTCGGATTCTATTTGCCGGTAGAAAAGTCTTTTTCGCCATTAAATGATTCTAAAGAATTAATGATTCAAGAAACAAACCCTAGACCATAACAATAAATATAAGGAGGAGGAATATGAAGACATTAACAAAATTATTTCTTGTCTTAATAGTCTTAGTTATCTTTGGAGGTTGTGCTACTTCTGGTCCAAAATTTACTGAACTTTTTCCCACAATATCGAACTTGACTCCTGATACCGGAAGAATCTATTTTTATCGCGCATCAATTTTTGGGGCTGCTATTCAACCGGAGGTCAAATTAAACAGTGAAGTGATTGGTAGGGCAGTCCCTAATGGATTCTTTTATGTCGAGAGGAAACCCGGCACTTATGAAGTTATGACTTCAACTGAAGTAGATAGAAAACTCTCGCTTACATTAGATAAGAGTCAAATACGTTATGTGCGTCTAAATATTTCTATGGGTTTTTTTGTAGGACATGTTTACCCTGAACTGGTAGAGACCGAGGTTGGCGAGAAAGAAATTCAAGAACTTAGATATACAGGAGATGCCAGGTAATTCCCGTAAAGTAGTTTACTTGACAAGAATAACTGAGATACCTATATAACTATGGCAGAGGTCGCGAGATCTTCTTGGGGGACAAAGTTGCTTTAAAGTTCGATGTCCGCGATTGACCTTGAAGAGTTCAGTTCTTTTTACAGCTTTTAGTTGAATGGTCTTGGGGAGATCAATAAAGAGCTTATCAAAGGTAGCCGTAGTTGAGATCTCAATCATTTTTTAATAAGTTCGGATAGGGACTCCCTTTTAGTTACCCGGCCCTCTTGATGATCCTTTTCAGATATTTCAAGGAACTTGAGAAATTCTTTGCGATATAGCCCTGCAGCCGCGCAAAAGGCCTCAAAATCCTCTTTTTGTATTTCAAGGCAGATGCTCTTTGGGGTCTTTTTGATTATAGTGGCTCTTAATTTTGGGTCCATAGGATACCTCTTGTCGGTTATTAAAAAGGTAACAAAACCCATGAAAAGTCAATGAGTAGCCGGGAAAATTACCTGGCCATTGACTGTCATTGCTTGATATGTTAACTTATGTGTATAAGGAGGTGTATTATATGAGGACAAATGTTGTTTTGGACGATGCATTATTAAGAGAAGCGAGAAAATACTCAAAAGCAACAACTAAAAGGGCATTGATAGATGAAGCTCTCAAGGAGTTTGTGGAAACCCGCAAGAGGTTCGATCTTTCGAAGCTGCGGGGCAAGATCTCATTTTATAAGGATTATGATTATAAAGAATTAAGGAAGAGGAAGGTAATAGGTTGATTCTTGTGGATACATCTGTATTAATACCCTTCCTGAGAGGGGATAAGGGTGAAAGGGTGGATAGGTTCTCATTTATCCTTGATTCTGCTATTCCCTACGGCATCAGTTCTCTGATTTACCAGGAAGTGTTGCAAGGAGTTAAAGATGAAAAGGAGTTCAAGTCTGTCAAGGAATATCTCGGTTCGCAAAGGTTCTATGGGTTAAAGGATGCAAAGCGGTCGTATGAAGAGGCCGCAATGATCTATTATAAATGCAGAAAGAGGGGAATTACTATTGGCAGCACTATAGATTGTGTGATTGCCCAGACGGCGATAGAAAACAACCTCTTACTGCTCCATGAAGATAAAGACTTTGTTAGGATGGAGCATGTAGCGCCTTTAAGGTTTTTTGAATAAAACCTGGTTGTCCAGTTTAGATGCATCCATGAAACCTCAAGATATGAATTTGCCTGGCTATAGGTTGCATGAACTTAAAGGAAAATAAACAGGAACATGGTCTGTTTGGGTTGGCGGTAATTGGCGAGTCACTTTTCGGTTTGATGGCACCGAAGCGATAGATGTAGATTATTGTGATTATCATTAAATTAAAAAGGAGTTTCTAAAATGATTGGAAAAAGGAAACCTAATCATTCTGGAGTGGTCTTAAGAGAAGACGTTATAAAACCTCTAGGTCTAACTGTAACGGAGGCAGCTAAATGTTTAGGAGTAACTCGAAAAACCTTATCAGAATTACTGAACTGTAAAGCCTCTCTAAGTCCTGAAATGACGGTTTGGATTAGGGGAACTAAAGGGAACTAAAGGGGACGGTTCTCTTTAATTGACATAAGCGGCAGGAGAGGAAATATTCCAAGCATGCCGAGGAAAGCAAGAGTAGCTCCCAAAGAACATATCTATCATATACTGACACGATGGAACAACCGTCAGGATGTATTTGAGGACGAGGAGGATAGAGGAGAAGATTTTTACTGATTTTGAAAAACATTCAAAAAACGCAAAAAAGAAGTCGCTGATTTTATTGCATATCTGAAAGCCAAAGAGGAACTTGAAGCAACAAAGGAAATTATCAAAGACAAAGATTATTTTAATAACCTCATCCCTGGTCACCTCCCATTTTCCCGAAGCCTGGATAGCCTGTCTCGGTTTAAAATCCATATAGAGGTTAACTATAATTCTTGCGTTTGCTATAGTTTCTCTATTAGAATAAAAAAAAGAAAAAAGACGTAAATATAATTAGAGGAGGCGTATATGTATAACACAGCTCTAAAGCTAACCGAGATTTCTAAAGAGTTGACTTTGCTTCCTGACGAGAAATTGGAGGAGGTCAAGGACTTTATAGATTTTATCTTGTCCAGGACAAATGTAAAAAAGAAAAATGTCATCAAGCTTGAGGGGATTTGGGCTAATAAGGGATTTGAAAAGCTTGCTATAGAGAAGGAACTGAAATCTGTCAGAAAAGAATTGGCATCGTCTATTCTTAAGAGGAAGCTGTGAGCGCTGAATATCTCGCTGATACAGTAACAATAATCCGCTATTTTTCTAAGGCTGGAAGGATAGGTAAAAAAGCGAAAGAAATACTCGATGGCGCTGAGAAAGGTGAATATCGTATTTGTATTTCCGTAATCACAATTGTCGAGATCATGTATTTGTCTCAGAAGAGACGAATAAGGATTAACCTGAAAGATGCGATAGACCTCATTGGGGAATCCGCAAATTATTCAATCGTGGATTTGACACCGGAGATCGTCATGACTTCAGAAAATGTTCGCTTTCCGGAATTGCTTGATAGGCTCATAATGTCTACCGCTAAACATCTGGCGCTCCCCATGCTGACGTGTGACAAGAAAATCCGTGAAGCGGGAATCATAGAAACCATTTGGAATTGATAGGGTGAAAAGGGACCAGAACTGTTTCCTGCATTGAGAAATCATGTTGACAGCAAAAGGGCTAAGAAAGAATGCAGGATCAGAGGTAAGTCCTACCGCTTTACCTCTTTATTGACAAGACCCTTCAAATAGGATGTCTTAAAGTTGATATATTGAATAGATGCTGCAAGGAGGATTACTATGGATGTCAGCTGTGCAGCGCGTATAACCCCGCCTATCATCAGGGAATCACCCCTGAAGAACTCAACAAAGAACCTTGCCACACCGTATAACATGGCATATTTCAAGAAGAGCTGGCCATCAAAATCTATCTTCTTTCTTACAGACCAGATATAGAGAAATATCCCAAGGTCGATGAACAGCTCATAGAACTGAGTAGGATGAAGGGCTATCCCTTTAAACTCAGGCGGGAGCAGTGCATCAGGATTTGTAAATGTCACACCCCAGGGAAGGCTAGTAGGTATGCCATAACTGCAACCATTTAGCGTGCATGCCCCCCTTCCTACAGCCTGACCGATAATCATGGCCGGGGCCATAAGATCAGCGAACTTCCAGAATGGGATCTTCCTGCTTCTGGAAAACCAGATTGCGACAATAAACCCGGCAATCAGACCGCCATGTATTGCAAGTCCTCCCTTCCAGACTGCCAGGATCTCAAAGGGATGGCTGAAGTACCAGAAGGGTTCGGAGAAGAGGATATAATAGATCCTTGCACCCAAAAGGCCGAAGATCATTGCAAAAAAGATGAGATCCTGGATTATCTCGGGGTTATAACCCTTTCTCTTTGCCTCCTTCATACCAACAAATGTGGCAGTTATAAAGGCGAGGGCTATCATCACCCCATATGCCCTGATCTCTATTGAGCCTATTCTGAACAATACAGGGTACATTACCTCCCCCTCTCTGATTGGCTTTGGTCTGAATCTTCTTCCAGTTTGCCAACCTTTATATTAAATAGCTTTTCCATGCCGTCTCTGTATATCCTGACAAGAACGATCCTGTCAATCTGTGTCTCTGAAACGATCAAAGGCAGATCGCCGACCTTCTTGATCTTCTTCCCATCGAACTCTGTTATTATATCACCTTTTTTAACCCCAGATCTATATGCCGGGCTGTCCTCCACCACCTCAGAGATAAATGCCCCCTCATCGGCCTTTAAGCCCAGGGAAGACCTGATCTCCTTTTTCACCTCCTGGATCATGACGCCAAGCCATCCCCTTGTAACCTTCCCCTCTTTTTCAAGATGGGCTACTATCTTACTAACGAGATTAATGGGTATGGAAAAACCGATCCCCTGCCCTGCAGGATTGACCATGCTATTAATCGCTATCACCTCACCCTTGATATTAAAAAGTGGCCCTCCGCTGTTGCCGGGATTTATCGATGCGTCTGTCTGAATAAAATCATCATAAGGACCCATCCCTATAATCCTCTCCTTGGCGCTGACTATGCCTGCCGTAACAGTCTGCTCCAGCCCGAAAGGGTTCCCTATTGCTATAACCCACTCTCCAACCTCAAGTTTATCTGAATCCCCGAACCTGACCACCGGGAATGGGTCCTTATCCATGACCTTTAACAAGGCAAGATCGGTCTTACGATCCTTCCCTTTCAGCTCGGCGCCAAATTCCCTGCCGTCCGAAAGCCTCACAATTATCTTATTATAGCCCTCTATAACATGATAATTAGTCAGGATAACACCATCTTTCCTGATGAAAAACCCTGAACCAAGGCTCCTGGTCTTAGGTTCAGCCGGCCTGTTCTCTCCAAATAAATCCTTGAATTGATGAAATCCAAACCCACCATCCCCGCTCCCCTGTTCGGTGGTGCTTATATTTACAACAGCGGGTTTTTCCTTCCTGACTATATCAACAAATGTAAAGACCTTACCGGAATCCCTTGGACCATCACCCGCGCCTGTCAATATCGGGAAGAATAGCATTATGAAGAATGGCATTATAAGGAAACCAGACCGTATCTTGTCTTTATATCTCATATCACTGTTAATACCGGAAGATTATTGGCCTATGTACCACCCGATACCATATTTCGCCAGCAAAGCTGTTATCAATGTGAAGGAATCGGTAAATATCATCACACCAACCAGTATAAGAAAGAGGCCGCTTGCCAATGAAACAAACCTGATATATTTATTAATTTTCTTGAAATATGTGATAAAGGTATTTACTCCCAGGGAGGTAATAAAAAGCGGCAGTCCGAGCCCTATAGAATATGCCGACAGGAGGCTTATCCCGCTTGTTACCGACCCGGTTGTACTTGCATACAGTAATATCCCTCCTAATATCGGGCCTACGCAGGGCGTCCATCCTGCGGCAAAGGTTATCCCCACAAGAAATGAGCCCAGGTATCCGGCCGGTCTCCCTTCCAGATGAATCTTTTTTTCAGAGGAGAGCAGATCCATCCTGAGAAGCCCCATTATATAAAAACCAAGCAGCACGACTATGGTGCCTCCGACCTTCCTGATCAGGGCCTGGTATGTTATGAGTATCTGCCCTATCAATGTTGCAGATGCGCCGAGGAGTATAAAAACGAAGGAAAAACCTGCGATAAATATGAGGGAGTTCCTGATAATAATCCCCTTAACCCGGGCCTTATCTCCTCCTTTTGTCAATTCGTCCATAGAGAGACCCGTGATAAATGATACGTATGAGGGGAGGAGAGGGAGGACACATGGGGATACAAAAGACAGGAACCCTGCTGAAAATGCAATCAAAGAAGATATCCCGCTCCCAGATTCCATCTTACGCCTTAGAGCTCATGATTCTTCTAATTAAGTCTCTGGCCTCAGGAGAATCCCAATCCCTGGGGCCGAGGATCTTGTGAGTTATCACACCATCTTTATCTACAATAAAGGTGGTAGGTATACCTGTTATACCGTAATCACCATTAACCTTGAATGAGGTGTCTATAAGAACTGGAAAGGTATATCTACCCTGTACAACAAATGGCCTTACAACCTTCTCGCCCTGGACATCTGATGAGATAGCCACTAGCTCGAAGTTCGTTCCCTTCAGGTCTTTATAGAGATTATTCATAGAAGGCATCTCCACCTTGCAGGGTCCACACCATGTTGCCCAGAAGTTGATCATCACAACCTTTCCTCGCAGGGCTGCCAATGAAACTGTTCTTCCATTTAGATCTTTCAATGTAAAATTAGGGGCCTTAAAACCGATCCGTGGTGCCTCTACAGCAGATATATCCAGCCCTCTCTTCACCCCGGTATTTGAAGTAGCGCCGGATTCTGTCTGCCGCTCACATGCCAAGAGGGCTAAGAGTGATAATACCATAAACAATCTGACCAATTTCATTAAAAGCCTCTCTTTATGAGGTCTTATATCTGGCCCTTGGACCATTCTGCAGCAAGTCCAGTATCATCTTAACATTATCGGTCTTTGTCCAGTCCCTCGGTCCAATAACTTTTTCAGCCAGTATACCCTTCTGATCAATTATATACGTCTCAGGAACGCCGGTTAGCTTATACCTCCTGTCAACAGATCCCCATCGGTTGTCATGAAGTATCGGGAAGTTAAGCTTGAGTTCTTCCTTAAAGGGTTTTATGTCTGACTGCTTCTTGTCGATACTTACAGCAAGCATGTGAAAATCCTTATCTTTTAAGATCTGATAGAGTTCCTCCATTGACGGCATCTCCTCCTTGCAAGGTTTACACCATGTGGCCCAGAAGTTCACAAAGACCACCTTTCCGCGGAAATCAGATAATTTTACTGCCTTGCCATCAAGATCATACAGACTAAAGTCAGGCGCCATTTCATCAATAACAACCGGCTTATACTTCTCGCTTTGCATCCAAACCATCCCGAGGACAGACACGATTAAAACAAGACTAAGGACGATTACAGTCGGCTGATAATTATCTTTCTTATGCGTACGCATGTAGCCCAGGCAAGATAAAACTTACCCCCCAATATAGGAAGATTACAGAGATAAAACCTACTACAGAAAAGATTGCAGTCCTTCTTCCGCGCCACCCCCTTGTCATCCTTGCATGCAGATAGGCGGCATAGATAAACCAGACTATGAGAGACCATGTCTCTTTTGGGTCCCAGCTCCAATATCCGCCCCATGCATAATTGGCCCATATCGCCCCTGAGATTATACCAAAGGTCAGGAATGGGAACCCGAACGCTATGGACTTATAGCTAAGCTCATCAAGCCGTGCGCAATCCGGAAATCTCATAAAAAAGGAATTTTTTATGCTTTTATTCTCAATGCGCTCCTTTAATAAATACATAATGCTGAGCCCAAAGGCGATCGCAAATGCCGCATACCCCAAAAAGGTAACAAAGACATGGATCAAGAGCCAGTTGCTCTGCAGGGCAGGATTTAAGGGCTCCACAGTCTGATACCTGAAAGGGAGGAGCGACGCTATTGCAATTGTAAGAAACCCCAGAGAAACGACAAATACACCTATTATCTTTATCTTGTATATGTATTCCAGCAGGAGATAACCTATAATAATACCCCAGGCCATCAGCATCATCGACTCAAACAGGTTCGCGTATGGGGCATGCTTAGCCTCCATCGCCCTCATGATAAGGGCAAATGTATTTGCAACCCACCCGCTTGCCGTCAGTATAGTGGCAATCTGACCTATGGCATTTGACCTGTCACTGCCTCCCTCAGGATGACCCGCAGGAACAAGCTCCCCTACCCTATTCGTCACCATATAGACGATATAAAGCATGGCCGCAATAAAATATAGCCAAAATGTTATATCAAACAGGAAGAATGAATTCATCTTCTCCTCCAAATATCATAATTATTTCTCTTTATGTTCCGTTGTCTGATCCTTTATGTTATTAATCAGCCTCCTAAATTCTCTTTCAAAGTCCAGGTGGTTCTTATTTGTATTCCCGCCTATATCTATTGCTGCCCTGGCGCCATCGCCGTGCACCTTTACCCAAATCCTTTTATGGAATACAAAAAGCGATAGGAGCAGACCGGACATAAGGAGCCCTGATCCCACCCAGACCATATTTACGCCCGGGTCTTTTGCCACCTGAAGCCCGGTATACTTGTGGGGCAGGTATCCCAGGAGCTCAAATTTATATTTGGACTCCTTCATATCATAGAGATCGGGATAGTTGTAAAAGAGCCATGGCGTAAAGACCGAACCGTTGCCATTGCTTATCTCGACCCTCACAGCCGGGTTATTATGCTCTGCGCTCTTTGTATAGACCTCGCTCTTCTCCTTGTTGTAGGCAAAGTCTGATACAAAACTTACCATCCTGAGGCTCATATTAAGATCCGGTACCTTATATTCCTTCTGCCAGTCGAGCACAACATCCCCGACAACCTTATCCGTCTTTTTTTCCTTTATGGACACCCTTGCCCTGTCTATCCTATCAAAGGCATCTCCATAACTTGCCTGATAAAACCAGATCCCTTTATACGCTAGGGGATCATTTACCTGGATATCCTTTGTCAACGCTTCTTTACCATCGTCAATTACGGTTAACTTACTATAGAAGTCTTTAACTGCACCATTTTCATAATAATCGATCCAGAACTTATCCAGCCTGACATAGAAGTTTCCCTCAGGTATAAATACCTGCTCCCCCTCAAGTATTACCCCGAAATTCCTGTACCCAAGCTTTCCTCCGATCAGGGCGCCAAGAAGGATAATCATTACGCTTATATGGGCAAGGTGTGCCCCTACCCTACCCCAGACCCCTTTCGTAGCAAATATATATATCCCGTCTCCTGACTCCTTAACCGTAACCTTGTATCTCTTATGGCTCAGAAGGGAAGCAATTTCTCCTCCGGTCTCCGCACTACTTTTATTGCATGTAACCTGTGTATGGTTTTTTAGGTTCTGAACAAACTTAAGGCTAAAATCCTTCTTTTCATTTATTATCGATCTCCAGGTTGCAGGAAATCTCTTGTAAACACACGCCAGGGAATTAACACATAACAGAACAAGAAGGGATGTAAACCACCAATTATGATAAAGATCTGTAAGCCCGAACAGATGGAACCACCAATATGTCCTCTCGCCATATTGCCTGATATATTTGCTTGGATCCTCCCCTTGTTGGATTATAGTGCCGATTATTGAAGCGCCGGCCAATAAGACGAAAAGGCTGATAGCGAGCAATATCGAGCTAAAGAAGTCAAGCACACGCGATAAAATATTTGAAAGGCCATTACCGATCTTCTTGTTATTGGAGTTATCTTCTGATGGAACAGGCCTACTTATATCATTCGGCGCATAATTGTTCTTTCCCTCAATCACTATGTCTTCCTGGCTGTTCATTATTTAAAGTGAAGGTTGATGAAAAACTAATGAGCACCATCTCCTTTTTGCTTACGTTTTATATATTAATACTATAGCCGATTCCCTGTCAAGGATCGAATCCCCTATTTGTTGAAAAAGATCCATAGATTATACAATGTTGACCGGTTCATCATCATGTGTTACAGTATTTTGAGCTGGGCCGCAATCGGAGCTTTCTGAAAGGGTTTGTTGTATCAGCAGTTAGATTCTGAACTCAGCACCAACTAGGGGTAAATACCCGACATGGCAAAAAAGAAATTATTGATTGTCGATGACTCTCCATCCATAAGGAAATCCCTCCTTGATACCCTTGAAAAAGCGCGGATCTTTTCAAAGATAGTTGAGGCGGATAATGGTGCAAAGGCCCTTGATTTTCTCATGAAGGAAAAGTTTGACTTTGTTATCTCTGATGTCATGATGCCCACACTGGACGGGTTTAAACTCCTATCCGTAATCAGGGCCCAGCCAAGGTATCTTGATCTTCCGGTGATATTTCTTACCGGACAAAAGGACTCGGTTGACAAGATAAAGGGCCTTGAGATAGGTGCAAATGATTATATAACAAAACCTTTCGACCCAGGAGAACTTCTTGCCAGGGTCAATAATCTCCTCGGACTGAAAGACCTCAAAGACCAGCTCGAAGAAAAGAACAGGCAGCTTGAGGCGGTCAATAAAAAGCTAGAAGAACTTTCCATTACCGATTCACTGACCGGACTATACAACAGAAGACATTTCTTTGATAGGCTAAATGGTGAGTTTTCACGCTCAAAGCGATACAGTCTTTGCACCTCTATTATGCTCCTGGACCTGGATTACTTCAAAAAAGTAAATGATACTTATGGTCACCAAAAGGGGGATGAGGTACTAAGGAAGACATCAGAGATCCTAAAAGTGAATAGCAGGGTGCATGACATTGTGGCCAGATTCGGAGGGGAAGAATTTATTATGTCTCTTTGTCAAACAGATCCCGAAGGGGCATTCATTATGGCAGAGAGGATCAGGAAGGGTATAGAGGGATTTCAGTTTGCCTCTCCCAGCGGGTCTTCTTTTCATGTAACTATCAGCATAGGCATCTCCAGTATTCCCGATATAAGGATAAACAACATAAACGACCTGATCAGGATAGCAGATATCTCCTTATATGAGGCAAAGAAACAGGGGAGAAACAGGGTGGTTATAGGCTAAACGCCTTCAAATAGACCCGGCTGGCTTACCTCCTCTCTCTTGAACGGTATAGGGTATCTGCCGCTAAAACAGGCAATACAATAGTTATCAGATGGTTTCGGAACTGTCTTCAACATGCCGTCTACGCTCAGATAGGCAAGGCTGCTGGCAGTGATATATCGCCTTACCTCGTCGATAGAATGACTAGATGCGATGAGCTCTCTCCTGGTGGGCGTGTCTATCCCGTAGAAACATGGATGTGATATCGGTGGAGAGGCTATCCTCATATGGACCTCTTTTGCGCCGGCATGCTTTAACATCTTGACGATCTTTCTGCTGGTCGTTCCCCTCACAAGGGAATCATCCACAACAACTACCCTTTTCCCCTTGAGGAGATTAGCAACAGGATTTAATTTTATTTTTACGCCGAAATGGCGAATAGACTGCTGAGGTTCTATGAAGGTGCGCCCAACATAGTGGTTCCTGATAAGCCCGATCTCGTAAGGGATACCCGACCCTTCAGCAAAGCCTAGTGCGGCAGGCGCACCTGAATCAGGTACAGGGATCACCATGTCTGCCTTAACAGGTGACTCAATAGCCAGTTCCCTGCCGAGCGCCTTTCTGATACTGTATACATCATGCCCAAAGATAATACTGTCGGGTCTTGCAAAATATATATACTCAAAGATGCATGGCACCGGCTCCACATGAGGAAATGGCCTGTAAGACTCCAGCCCCTTTTCATTAATTACAACAAGCTCACCCGGTTCTATATCCCTGACAAATTCCGCCTCTATCAGATCGAACGCGCATGTCTCTGAGGCAATTACCCATCCATCCTTAATCCTTCCAAGGGATAACGGACGCAGGCCATGCGGATCTCTTACACCCATTAATCCTGACTCTGAAAGGAATATAATTGAGAAGGCCCCTCTGATCCTGTTTAGGGCATCTACTACCCTCTGCAGGAGACCGCTTTCTCTTGAATGGGCTATCAGGTGGACAATAACTTCACTGTCTATTGTGGACTGGAATATAGCGCCGTAAGCCTCAAGTTCATCTCGTAATATCCCTGCATTGATAAGATTCCCGTTATGGGAAAGAGAAATGCTGCCAAGGGCATAATTTACCAGAATGGGCTGGACATTACTCAGGATAGATTCTCCTGTTGTGGAGTAGCGGGTGTGGCCTATTGCCATTGAACCCTGAAGTTTTTTAAGTCTCTCCTCTGAGAATATATCTGAAACAAGCCCCATGCCCTTCTCGCAGAAGAAGGAACGTCCGTCTGATGAAACTATCCCAGCAGATTCCTGCCCCCTGTGCTGCAGGGCATAAAGACCAAGATAGGTCAGGTTTGCCGCCTCAGGGTGACCATATATGCCAAATACGCCGCACTCCTCTTTAAATTTATCGAACATAGATGCCTATGGCTTCCCTCCATGCCTCTCTCATCTTATCTGCCTTTATGTCTATTACTGTTCCCCTGGTGGGGAACTCAATACTGAGTCTATCTCCCCCGACAACACCTATCTTTTCGGCAACTATCCCGTTTGTATCTGAAATCCTCATTAACGCGTCCAGATGTCCTTTCCGGACTGTAACAATGGCCCTTGACTGGGACTCGCTAAAGAGGAGCATATCCGGCCGTAATCCTCCATGTTCCCCGAGAGATATCGAGGCCCCTATGGCAGGCCTGCTTCCCGATATACATCCCTCAGCCAGGGCGATTCCGAGTCCGCCTTCTGAGATATCGTGGGCTGACTTTATTATTCCCACATTAATTGCATCAAGGAGAGATCTGTTTAATCCAGCCTCTTTATCCATATCCAGATATGGAGGTATTCCTCTCTCCATCTGGTGGATTACCCAGAGATATTCGCTACCACCGATCTCCTCACGCGTTTCACCCAACAACACTATTATATCACCCTTATCCTTGAACCACTGGGTAGTGATAGACTCAGGCCTGTCTATAAGTCCGACCATCCCGATTACAGGTGTAGGATAGATCCCCAACCCCTTTGTCTCATTATAAAAACTCACATTACCGCTGATAACCGGTATGTTAAATCTCTTGCAGGCGTCAGATATCCCTTCAATCGCCATGGCAAACTGCCACATCACCTCGGGTCTTTCCGGATTTCCAAAGTTCAGACAATCCGTCACAGCAAGCGGTCTTGCCCCGCTAACAGCCAGGTTCCTGGCAGCCTCGGCCACAGCTATGAGTCCACCCATATATGGGTTCAGAAGACAATATCTGCTGTTGCAATCGGTTGTTATGGCCAATGATTTGCCAGTCCCTTTAATCCTGATCACGGCTGCGTCTGAACCAGGCCTGACTAAGGTGTTAGTCCTAACCATATGGTCATACTGATTGTATACCCACTCCTTGCTGGCAATGTTTGGAGAAGAAAGCATCCTTATCATGACATCGTTATAATCTTTAGGCTCTTTTAACTGGTTGACATCAAGTGATTGTATAATGTCAAGATAGGCGGGGACCCTCATTTCACGGTTATATCTTGGTATGTCATCGGTCAGTGCCCTGGAGGGGATCTCTGCAACAATCTTGCCCTTTTCCTTCACCCTCATCAGCCCATCCCCTGTAACCATACCGACTACAGATGCATCAATCCCCCACCTCCTGCATACAGAAATGACCTCCTCCTCTTTTCCTTTATCTGCCACAAGCAGCATCCGCTCCTGAGATTCAGACAGCATTATTTCGTAGGGTGTCATCCCCTTTTCCCTAAGGGGGACGCTGGAAAGCTCGATTTCAACCCCTGTCCCGCCCCTGCTTGCCATCTCGCAGGATGAACATGTGAGTCCTGCCGCACCCATATCCTGTATCCCCAGGATCAGATCTTTTTCCATCAAATCAAGGCAGGCCTCCATCAGAAGCTTACCCGTAAATGGGTCGCCTACCTGCACTGTCGGCCTCTTTTCCTTGAGGCCATCCCCGAACTCCTCGGAGGCCATAGTGGCGCCATGTATCCCGTCTCTCCCTGTCTTAGAGCCCAGGTAGATCACGGGATTCCCTACCCCAGAGGCATTCCCCTTAAATATACGGTCCTTTTTGGCAATTCCGAGACAGAGGACATTTACCAATGGGTTATAGTTGTATATATCATTATAATAGATCTCTCCGCCGACAGTAGGTACGCCAATACAATTCCCGTATCCTGCAATACCTGAAACTACGCCGCTGAATATATGTTTATTAGAGGGTTTATCCAGAGGACCAAACCTGAGTGAATTGAGGAGCGCAACAGGCCGGGCACCCATGGTAAATATATCCCTTAGTATCCCTCCCGCTCCTGTTGTAGCGCCCTGATATGGCTCAATAAATGACGGATGGTTATGGCTCTCCATCTTAAAGACAGCGGCCAGATCGTCTCCTATGTCGATCACACCTGCATTCTCCCCGGGTCCCTGTAATACATGTGGGGCAGATGTTGGAAATTTCTTAAGATGAACGGCGGAACTCTTGTAGCTGCAATGCTCGCTCCACATAACAGAGAAGATGCCGAGCTCGGTTTTATTCGGCTCTCTGCCAAGGAGCTTCAAAATAGACTGATATTCTTCTTCGGTAAGACCGTGTGCTTCTATTACGTCTTTGCCTGTCATGATCAAACCTTTAGTATAGATAAGGGTTCGAGGGTCCAAGGATTCCAGGGTTCTAGGGTTTATTCACTCGACCCCTTATACCCTGCTTGTTTTGACCCCTTGACCACTCGACCCCTTGAACCCTGTCTAGGGAACTACTTTGCTCTCCATGATAGTCTCAACAATCGACTTGAATATCCCCTTTCCGTCCTCATTTCCCAACGCCATCTCCGAGCATCTCTCAGGGTGAGGCATCATACCAAGGATATTCCTTTCCTCATTACAGATGCCTGCAATATTATCCATCGCCCCGTTCGGGTTAGCAGAGTCAAGTATTCCTCCTGATTCGTCCGCATATCTGAATATAATCTGCTCTTTCTCTTTCAGTCTCAAAAACGTATCCGGGTCTGCGTAATAGTTGCCCTCGGCATGGGCAATCGGCATCCTCAGAACATCCCCTTTTCTCAAAAATCTTGTAAAAGGGGTTTTATTATCCTCCACCCTTACATAAACATCTCTGCAGATAAACTTAAGTGACCTGTTTCTTAACATGGCACCAGGAAGAAGTCCGGCCTCAAGGAGTATTTGAAAGCCATTACATATTCCGAGTACGATCCCTCCGTCCAGGGAAAACCTTCTCACCTCGTTCATTACAGGTGAAAACCTGGCTATTGCCCCTGTCCTCAGGTAGTCTCCGTATGAGAACCCGCCCGGAATTATTATCGCATCGAATCCCGCAAGCGAGGCATCCCTGTGCCATATAAGGCTTGCCTCCTGACGGAATATCTCTTTTATGACATAATGACAGTCGTGATCACAATTAGAACCAGGAAAGACCAGGATCCCAAATCTCATCCAACGCTCCAGATATTAGTTCTCTATCTTGAGAAGCCCAGTGACAACCTTTAACAGTTCGGTAGTCTGTATAGGCTTAGAGAGATAGGCATTGGCTCCAAGCTTGATACCCTTTTCCCTGTCTGCCTCAGCGCCCTCTGTTGTTACTATTATTACAGGGATATTATTATATATGGGGTCACTACGGATTATACTCAGCAGTTTAAGGCCATCCATTAACGGCATATTTATATCTGCGATTATCAGGCTGAATTTTTCTTCTGACAGTTTCTTTAAGGCATCCACTCCGTTGGTTGCCTCAACTATCTTCACATTCTTGAGCCTTTTAAGGCTGAAGGAGATCAACTGACGCATTGTCGGGGAATCTTCAACAATCAGCAAATTGTAGGCCGCCATCAACCCTCCCTCTCCGTTATTTATTCTTATTGCTTAGTAGATCGATAAACCCCTGAATAGTTGACAACTTTCTTTCCGACTGAGAATAGAGCTTTGAGCTGAATATGGCCGTTGCGGCATGTCCTGCAAGCATTGAAAGGAGCTCATAGTCTACCTTTGTTAGTTTCTTGTTCTTCTGTTCCATCAGTGAGAATATAGCAATGACCCCTATTATATAGTCTTTTATCTTAAGGGGGATACAAACTATGGGGTGCAGGTCTGATGCAGGATGAAAGTTTTCAAGATCTTCCTCGAAATGGTTTTCACCTGTCTTTACGACATTCCCGATTATCCCATCACCTATCTTTATTTTTTTGTTCTTTATGCTATCGATCCCCTCTGACGCAACAAAAGATAGCTCGTTAGTCATTTCATCTATCAGCAGAATACCAAACTCGTCAGTCCCGATAAGGTTTATGATGATCTCCACGACTATCGTTAAGACCTCTGTAAAGTCAAGGGTGGAGTGGAGCTGATAACTGGCAACATAGAGATTTGCGAGGTTATTGTTCTCATCCTCAACCTCAAGATACCTGGCTGCAAAATCCTTATTTTCGTCTTCTACTGCCTTATATCTGTTTATCAGAGCAGCCTTCTCTTCCTCAAGATGAGATATTGTGTCCTTAAGGTTCTCAATCTCTGGGCCCTCCGATCTCCTCTGTAAGGCCTTAACCTGATCTTCAAACTGGACTGTCCTGTATCTAAGCCTCTCATTCTCCTTTAACAGTTCCTGTGTAAACTCCTCCCCCTTCCTGAAGACCTTGAGGAATTCTTCGGCTTTACGTATTATCTCACTTTCATTTTTATCCATTTATTGCCCCCGCCTTAAACTTAAGCATGATAACATAATTTATAAAACGGTTTCAAGGAATTCTGCATCTCTCAACAATCTCGCCGGCTATCTCGCTTATCGGGAGGATCTTGTCAATAGAACCGTCCAATATTGCCTCTTTTGGCATACCGAAGACTATCGCTGTAGACTCTGATTCTGCAATGGTCCTCCCTCCTGACTCTTTTATCTTCCTGATACCCCTCTTCCCGTCATTCCCCATACCGGTAAGCAGTACTCCTATCGTGCCAGACCCGGATACTTCAGCAGCGGAAGACATAAGTATGTCCACCGAGGGAGAATATTTGTCCACTGCCCTCACACTAAGAAGGGAAGCCGTAATAATCTTGTTCTCCTTATCGTCCCTTTTTAACAAGAAGTGCATCCCGCCTGGTGATATATATACAACGCCTCCCTCTATCTTCTCCCCGTTGGAAGCCTCTTTTACCGGAAGTATGCCAAGCCTGTTCAGTCTTTCCGCAAAATATCCGGTAAATACAGGCGGCATATGCTGTGAGATGACGATCGCCGCAGGCAGATCCCTTGGTAACCCCCTGATTATCTCCTGAATCGCGGATGGGCCGCCTGTAGATGCACCCACTGCCACAATTTTCACGATCCTCTTTTCAGTATAGAAGGTGATGGGCTTTTCGTAATGGGCGGCGGATCTGTCCTGGTGAACAAGTAATTTGTCTTTGGGGATCGATGCCGCTGTCTTCACCTTCAAGATGAGATCGTAAACTACCTTTACATCGCCCGATAGCGGCCCTTTTGCTGGTTTTTCAAAAAAGTCTACTGCACCAAGTTCAAGGGCCCTAAAGACTATGCCGGCATCAGACCTTGAGCTTATTATCACAACAGGGGTTGGCCTGTTATTCATCAGCCATCTTAAGAATGTAAACCCATCCATCTCTGGCATCTCAAGGTCGAGGGTTATAACATCGGGTGAGCTATCTGAAACTGCCCTTATAGCATCCAGTCCATTACGGGCAGTCCTAACTACCTCAATCTCCGCAGTCTGACTTAAGATGTCTACAATCGCCTGTCTGTAAAACGCAGAATCGTCAACAACAACAGCCCTGATCTTTTCCTTCAAGTCGCCCCCCCGCTCACCGCCTCTGGAAATATGACAGAAGACTTGTCAGGCGCCGGCTTTTGATAAACAAGATCATGCTCAAATAACCGCAACATAAAGGACGTTGATATGCTAACCAGCGACTCTGAATGCCCCAGGACAAGGAATCCGGAATCCCTGAGTTTT
Organism: uncultured Nitrospirota bacterium; assembly: GCA_964481895.1. Lineage (GTDB taxonomy): Bacteria > Nitrospirota > Nitrospiria > JACRHA01 > JACRHA01 > JACRHA01. Next base: position 22,187 of record CAYZUL010000037.1, read on the forward strand.
TTGTAGAACGCCTCAGCTATATACTTCTTTGCATTAATGTCGAAATAGATTATTACATTTCTGCAAAAAATTATGTCCATAGGGCCTATAAATGAAAGCCTGTTTTTGTCCAGCAGATTCAGACTGAAGAATGAGACGATCTTCTTTGCGCTGTCATCAATCCGATATCCATCAGACTCTTTATGGAAATACTTATCAAAACACTTTAGATATTTAGGAACAGACGTTCTAAATGATGTATTTTTATATACACCCCGGCGGGCTGACTGCAGAACCCTCTGGCTTATATCTGTGGCAACTATTTCTATGCTCCAATCCTTAAACCTCGGATCTTCCATTAAGAGCATTGATATTGTATAGGGTTCTTCTCCGGTAGAGCACCCGGCACTCCAGATCCGCAGGGTTTTAATTCCCTGATTCTTTTTTGCTATTTCCGGCAACAGATCCTCTGAGAAGGTCTTTAATTTCTCCTCCTCACGAAAAAAGTATGTTTCATGGATCGTTAATACATCTATGAGGTTTACAAGCTCCTCATCCTTCTTTCTGTCATACTTTAGAAAAAAATAGTAGTCCCGGAAATTATCAAACTGGCGCCTTAATACAGAACTCTTGAGCCTGCTCCTTACAAAGTCCCGCTGTTCATCATCCAGGTAGATACCGGAATGATGGCAAAAAAGGTCCCTTATTAGGCGGAATACGTCTTCCGGGAGATCCAGGTCTTTCGCCTCCTCATTCATTAACATCCTTTCAGCGGGTTATCTGTTCCAGGGCAAATTGGGCTGATTGGCGAACAAGATTATCTGTATCCTCCTTCGCCATCGTCTTTAGCTTTTCTATGGCAGGACCATATCTTATCTTTCCAAGGGTCTTTGCCGAAACCACCCTTAATCTCCAGTCCAGGTTATCAAGATATGGGATAATAGTGGGACCAACCTCTGCATTGCCAAGTTCACCCAGTGTCGCAATTGCTACCTTTACCACATCAGGATCATTGCTCTCAAACATCCCTTTTACCTCAGAAATGGCCTCCCTGTCCTTAATCCTGGCAATTGTCTCAAGTGCTGCTATCTGAACAACACCGACCTTGTCATGCATGAGGTTAATGAGCAGATTCCCGGCCTCCCGGCCAAGTCTTTCTCCTAACCCTCTCGCTATAGCCGCCCTGACCCAGATATCTCCATCAGATATTAATGGTATAACCTGATCAATCAGATCCAAATCTCTCCTCTTGATAATTATCCCTATGGCCTGGAGTCTGACAGCCGGTGTTTCATCTTTTATAGCCAAGAGGAGTGCATTCTGTACTCCAGGCCCCTGCAGGTGCCCTATGGCTTCAATTGCTGTCTTTCTTATATTCTGATCCTCATCCTTTAAGGCAAAGGAGAGTTTATCCATGGCCTCCGATGCACCAAGCCTTCCAAGCAACTTTATTGCATTACACCTGACATTCAATTCTGCTGACCCGAGAAGTTCTATTAACAGCAGGATTACAGATCTGTCGTTTATCTTTGATATTGCATCCACTGCCGCATCCCGAACATTAGGGTATTGGTCACCAAGAAGAGCCAATAGAGGCCTTGAGCAGGATCTGTCTTTTATCTTTCCAATGGATACTGATGCCTGCTGCCTGACATGACCATTCTCATCCTGTATCATATTTATCAGGGCAGGGACGGAGTTTCTGTCCCCGATCTCACCGAATACCTTCGCAATCCCTTCCCTTATGTTGGCATTTGAACTGGGCAACTCTTCAAGAAGAGGTCTAACAGCCTTTCTACCGATTACTGTGAGTGTATTTATTGCCTCATCCTTCAAGTCGGAATCAAGAAACCTGACAAGCTCCTTTGCCGCCTTATATTCACCTATCCAACCAAAGACCTTTATAGCAGCGAGCCTTACCCCCTCATCAGCATCTCCGAGGGCTGAGAGGAGATACAGGTATATTTCTTTATTATAGATCTCATTTACACGATGTGTGATCCTGGTCCCGCCGGTGTGAGAAGCCCGGTTGTGGAGTTCAACGAGTGTCTTGATTGCCGAATCCTTCAGCTTTTTTGACCCGGTATGAAGGGCAGACACAGTGGGATTCAAGGCACGTATATCCCCTAGCTTTCCCAATGCCTCAAGTGCAGCCCTTTCAAGAAAACTCCTCCCCAGGAGACTGATAATAGGCTCCACGGCACGGGAATCGCCGATCTGCTCAAGGGATTTTATTGCCGCAAATACTATAAGTTGATTGTCCGATCTTAATAATTCAATGAGAGGCTCAGTCCCTTTCTTGTCCTTTAACTTCCCCAAGGCCTCAATTGCGGACATCTTTATATTTTCGTTATCATCCTTAATGGCAGCTATTATAATCTTTATACTTCTTTTGTCACCTATATCACCAAGTACATCTATTATGAATTTCCTGACGTCATTGCCGGCACCCCGGATCCGCGACATAAGTGGAAGAACGGCATCCTTACCTATTCCGACAAGGACCTCCATTGCTGAGTTCCTGTTTCCGGCATTATCCTCGCACCCAAGCAGAGAGACAAGACCATCAATCAGGGCCTCGTCTGCCCCTATATCCAGGATGGTAAGCACAGCCGATTCTCTCACCCTCCACTCCTTGTCGCTGAGAAGTTCAATTATGTGTGGGGCAAGACCCTTCTCTTTTGTCCCTCTTATGAAGGCAAGGGCACCAAGCTTGATCTCCATGCTATCGCTCTTAAGGCTGGCCACAATCTCTTCTTTGTTGTATTTTATTGCCATAGACGTATCGTTTATATTTCTAATTTAAAGGGGCTCGCGTCGCCCCCTCCACCGGCAAAGCCGGATGGAGCCTCCCC